>NZ_JBALMO010000234.1:0-600 GCF_036963345.1 Bacillus sp. JJ722 | reverse complement strand
AAAAACAAGAGACAAAATCTACCTCAAAAAACTAACACCATGTTAGTTTTTTGAGGTTAATACATGTAATATGTGTACAAGCTATCGGTTTCAAAAGATATATATTTTTTAAAACGAAAGGATGGAAAGATCATGTATCTTCGAAGTTGGATACCCCATACCGATCGCATACAATTAATAGAATTAGCAGCTACTACCTTTAACGTAAATAAAACAGAAGTTAATAAGATATTAAGGGGTGCACACGATGTTATCGTTATTGCTGATGAAAAAGATCAGATAGTTGGTTTTCTTTGCTATCGTCTTTACTTGAATCACATAGCTTTCGTGAATTATTTAGTACTTGATGCTAAATATAGAGGAAAAGGAATTTTTAACAAGATGTTTCCACACGCTATTAATTATCTGAAGAAGAAAGGAATAAGGGGTATTTCAGGGTTAGTAAGCAGGAGAAACCCCAGAGCTCTAAAAAAATTTATAGAATATGGGTGTATACCTATACGAGTATTGCCTAAACACATTCTAATAGCTACGTATTTGGGTTAATATTATTAAAATATTTGAACATTTATATAAATTACACATAAATTAATATAGAGT
>NZ_JBALMO010000233.1:0-14569 GCF_036963345.1 Bacillus sp. JJ722 | reverse complement strand
GTGGGAGTCTTAGCGCCAGTTAGAACGGGATCAACAAGAAGAATGCCTGTATCGTAAATGTAAATATCTAAAACTCCATTACCTTATAGGACAATCTCTTCTTTGTATATTTTTTAAGTTTGTATAACCTATTTTTTAAATATTTTTCATATATCAAAGCAAGTGTTACATTGAATACAAGGCACGCTTTTGAAAATATTTTTCAGAATTTTCTAATTATTAAAAGGTGGTTGAACTACGTAGATAGGCCATTACAGTGGGAATAGAAATTGTTGTTTACCTATAAATGAAAGCGATTTCAAATAGTGGTAAGAAAGAATAAGTTTTTCAAAATTAAGCTAAAAAATTTTGAAATGATAAGTAGTTGAAAGGGGTAAAAAGAATGCCAGCAAAAACAGGTCAACAGTATATTGAGAGGGTCGATCAAGCACAAGCCGAGGTTTGGATTGATGGAAAGAAAGTAGAGGGGAAGGTGTCTGAACATCATGCATTCAAGGGTGTAATGAAGTCACAAGCAGAGTTATATGATTTGCAACATGATCCAAAGAAAAAAGATTATATGACATATGAATGTCCAACGACAGGTGAGCACATAGGGACATCTTTTATCCAACCTAAGTCTAAAGAAGACTTAGAAAAACGTCGTTTAATGATGCAGGAGTGGGCGAAACACACGGGTGGAATGATGGGGCGTTCTCCTGATTATATTAATGTTGGTATTATGGCATACGGTGCTGCTTCAGCAATGTTCGGTAATCAGGATCCATTCTATGCTCAGAACATGCAAAAGTATTACCAGTTTTGTGCTCAAAATGATGTTTCTTTGACGCACACATTAATCCAACCTCAAGTAAATCGGGGAGTTACTTCAGCTCAACTTCCTGATCCATACATTGCAGCTCGTATTGTAGAAAAAAAATCTGAAGGTGTGGTCATTCGAGGAGCCCGTTTATTAGCAACTCAAGGCGGTATCACTGATGAATTAATGGTTTTCCCTTCGACATTGTTAAAACAAGCTGAGGAAGAAAATCCTTATGCTTACGCTTTTTCAATTCCAAACAATACAAGAGGACTTAAGTTCATTTGTCGTGAGTCATTCGATTACGGTAAATCAAGCTTTGATCATCCATTAGGCTCACGTTTTGAAGAAATGGATGCAATTGTCGTCTTTAATGATGTAGTTGTACCATGGGATCGTGTTTTTGCATTGGGAGACGTTGGGATTTGTAATCAAGCATATAACGAAAGTAATGCTGTAGTGCATATGACGCATCAAGTTGTTTCTAAGAATGTAGCTAAAACAGAATTTATTCTTGGGATTCTCCAATTAATGGTTGAAACAATCAACATTGGTCAATATCAACATGTTCAAGAAAAAATGTCTGAAGTCATTATAGCGTTAGAAACGATGAAAGCATTTTTAACGGCATCGGAAACGAATGCAAAAATTGATAAATGGGGCATTATGACACCGGATTTTGCACCACTAAATGCTGCTCGTCATTACTATCCAAAGATTTATCCACGCTTTAGTGAAATTATGCAATTGTTGGGTGCAAGTGGCTTAATGGCAATTCCATCAGAAGCTGATTTTAAATCAGAGCTTCGTCCAGATTTAGATAAATATTTACAAGCTGCGAATGGAGATGCATTAAATCGCGTTAAACTTTATCGTCTTGCATGGGATGTATGTATGAGTTCATTTGGAACTAGACAAACACTATATGAGCGTTTTTTCTTCGGAGATCCGGTGAGAATGGCGAGCACATTGTATAACGGCTATGATAAACAAATTTATGTAGATCGAGTGAAGGAATTCTTGGATCGTTCTGAAAACTTAGTGAAAAATGGATAATCCTTAAGGGATAAGGGATTATTATACTGTTAGTAAAATGGGGGCTATATGGTATGGATTTTAATATTATAAGAGTGGCAAGAGTTGTTTTGAATGTGAGTGATTTAGATCGTTCTAGAGACTTCTATGTGAAAACATTAGGTTTTATTGAAACGGAAAGTGATAGCGAGCATATATATTTACGGGGCTTAGAAGAACATGTTCATCATAGTCTTGTTTTAAAAAAGTCTGAGAAAAAAGGTGTTCATGCATTAGGATATAAGGTAGCTAGTGAGGGAGATTTAGATAAATTATCTGCGTTATTTCAATCTAAAGGCTTAAGAACAAAGTGGATAGAAAAAGGATCTCAGCATGCATTGGGAAGAGCGCTTCATGTGCATGATGTTTCGAATCTTCCACTTGAATTTTTCTGCGAGATGGACGGAGCTGAACGTATGCTACAAAGATATGATCTATATAAAGGAGCTAGAGTACAACGTATCGATCATGTTAACTGTGCTGTTCCAGACGTACAAAAAGCATATGATTTCTTCACAAAAGAACTAGGATTTGCTTGTTCTGAATATACTGCAAATGAAGAGGAGAAACTATGGGCTGCTTGGCTGCACCGTAAGCCTTGTGTACATGATCAAGCATTTATGAATGGAATCGGTCCACGTCTTCATCATTTTGCTTATTGGCTACCAGATCCAATGGCATTAATTCATGCTTGTGATGTATTAGCTTCCGTTGGCTATGCAGATCAAATTGAAAGAGGACCGGGGCGACATGGACTTTCAAATGCATTCTTCTTGTATTTAAGAGATCCAGATGGTTATCGAATTGAACTTTATAATGGTGATTATTTAACGAGTGATCCAGACTTCAAACCAGTTCGTTGGGCTTTAAATGATGAAAGAAGACAAACCTTCTGGGGCCATAAAGCACCTGATAGTTGGTTCAATGAGACATCTCTATTTTTAGATATTGAGACAGGAGAACATGTGGAAAATTCAGAGCCTACATTAGTGCAAAAGAAACCTGAGTTTATTATTTAATTAGTTATTTTTTCGGAAATGTGTTAGGAGGTATTAACATGGATGATCGCTTGTTTAGAAATGCTATGGGTAAGTTTGCAACTGGAGTAACGGTGGTTACGACAGAAGTAGACGATGAGCCTCACGGAATGACTGCCAATGCCTTTATGAGCGTGTCACTAACACCAAAGTTAGTTCTCATTTCAATTGGTGAAAAAGCTAGAATGCTAGATAAAATTAAAACATCAGGTAAGTTTGCCGTTAATATTCTAGCTGCAAATCAGCGCGGTATTTCAATGCAATTTGCAGGTCAAATGAAAGAAGCACGTGCGATTGAATTTGATTGGATGGATGAACTACCCGTAATTAAGGAAGCTTTGGCCAATATAACCTGCAACGTTCATAGTCAGCATGTTGCAGGTGACCACACTTTATTTATTGGGGAAGTAACAAAAGTGGTTTTGCGTGAAGGAGAGCCATTAGCGTTTTTTGAAGGGAAATATGGTAAGTTTGTATACTAATGAGTATATACCAATTAGAGGGAGTCATAGTGAAAATTGATTCTTCAAAAAATATTGTTGAGAGTATCACATTGTATAGCTCTAGAAATAGAGGTTGTCTTAAAAGTGATTATATATCACTTTTAAGACAGCCTTTTACGCTTTTTTCCATTCGTTATTGGTTACGAATAATTTTTTGTCTTGCTTAATATGTTGAAAATATCTATAATTGGCGCTTTTGAAAAAGATAAAATGCATGTATCTCCATATAAATGGGAAGAATTTCTTTCTCGTAAGTTTAAAAATCGTAAAAATCTAAAATGCCATTAACTAATGGGACAAACTCTTTTTGTGTATTTTAAGGCTTGTTCTCGAACTGCGATTTTTATAACAATAAAAATGAAAGCGCTTTCTATCATTATCAACAAGCAATGGATGCTATTTTAAGAGTTGAAAATAAATTAATTTTGTTGATTAGGAAAGAATATATTTGGTTCAGAGAAAGTTTCAAGAAAGCGAATGGCACTTTTTGAAAGATATCGATCTTTATGCCAAACGATTGCAGCTTCTGATTGGACACTACAATCCTCAATGGATATAACTTTAACACCAAGTTGTGAAAAGGATTTTAAGGTAGTTTGGGGTAAAAAGGCTACACCTATTCCTTCACGAACTAAAGTTAAAATCATGGAAGCATCAGGACATTCACATACTATATTAGGTTCAAACCCATGCCGACGACACTCATCTATAACTAATTCATAGGTGCCATGTCCACTTACTCGATGAAGTAGTAGCAATGGTAGAGGGGCTATATCTTTCATTTTGATTACGTTTGATATATCGCACTCATCTGGTACAACTAAGACAAATGGATCTGGAGTAAGCTCAATGGATGAGAAATCAGTGCTCCCGATGGGAAGCCGTATTATTGCTAATTCAATATCACGATTCAACAAACTTTCCTTTAATCGATATGTATCGCCCTCAACTAATTTGAAGCGAACATCAGGAAACTTTGTACGGAAAAATCGGATACGTCCAGGGATATAGGCAAAGCAAGTTTTAACAGAACCGAGAGCGAGTATACCTTTGAGACCTTCGCTAACTTCTTTAACTTCAATCAGTGTTTCTTCAAAGAAAGCCAGTAGTTCTTGCCCTTTTTTATATAATAGCTTGCCTGATTCTGTAAGTTCTAGGTGTCGACCATTACGGTCGAATAGTTTTCCACCTAGTTCATCTTCCATCATTTTTAATTGTTGGCTAAGTGGAGGTTGAGCCATGTGTAATTTTTTTGCTGCTTTAGTAACTTGGCCTTCTTCTACAATAGTGACGAAATAGCGCAATTGCCGAATATCCATTGCATACTCCTTTCATATCTAAAGTATATATTTTAAATATTTTTAATATTTAAAATATATAACAGTGTAGAAGAAATTGTACATGGTTTTTAAATAAAAAATGACTTAGAAAGATTAGAAAATGATTAGAGGGATAAATAAAAGGAAATAGAGCTTTTATGTAGAATAAAGTCATAAAGTATAATCCGAGCCCTTATAAATAAGCTTGGTATTTTGATTTTGATAACTTACAAGTAATTTGGAAGCTACATAAAATGCAATTTTAAGGAATATGAAAAGGAGAAATGAGATGGCTATTAATGATCTTTCACGAAATGACATGGGGGAAATTTTAAAAAAGGCAAAACGAATCGCAGTAGTAGGGTTATCGGATAATCCTAATCGTACTTCTTATAGCGTATCTAAAGCGATGATGGATAGCGGATATGAGATTATTCCAATAAATCCTAGTGTAAGTGAAGTGTTTGGGGTAAAAGCGTATGCATCGTTACTTGATATTGATGGACATGTAGACATTGTAAACATATTTCGACGAAGCGAAGCTGTTTCTCAACATGCGAAAGAATTTGAACAAATCGATGCGGATGTTTTTTGGACTCAGTTAGATGTAATCGATGAAGATGTGTATCATGATTTGAAAAATAAAGGCTATACTGTTATCATGAACCGTTGTATTAAAGTTGAGCATGCCTTAACAAAATGACTTAGTAGAAATGGAGCATATTTGCTCCTTTTTCTATGCTTATGTAAAAAAAAGCTAAGTATATAGTCATTTTTTATGTTACTATCACTTGTGAATTAATTATGTGCAAGATGTGAATAAGCTAAAACATTATATGCGAAAATGATTTTTAACGATACAATAGGTTTTAAGCATTTTACATATATCATAGTTTTTTTCGAACACTCGTTCGGTTTGTGTTATAATAGCGCAGTACATAATAGTTTAACTTTCAAGCAAGTATAGATAAACATGGGTTTGCTTGTGGAAGGAGAATTTCAGTGGCAGCTAAAAATCAAAATAAATTTGAATACAATGATGATGCCATACAAGTGCTTGAAGGTCTTGAAGCCGTAAGAAAAAGACCTGGTATGTATATTGGCAGCACAGATGCAAGAGGACTTCATCACTTAGTATATGAAATAGTAGATAACTCAGTCGATGAGGCACTAGCTGGGTATGGAAATCAAATAACAATTAAATTGCATAAAAATCAAAGTGTTAGCGTGTCCGATAAAGGTCGTGGGATGCCAACTGGGATGCATAAATTAGGTAAGCCTACACCAGAGGTCATTTTAACCATTCTTCACGCTGGTGGTAAGTTTGGTCAAGGTGGCTATAAAACGAGCGGTGGTTTACATGGTGTTGGTGCCTCTGTTGTAAATGCATTGTCTGAATGGTTAGTTGTTACCATCAAAAGAGATGGTTTCATATATGAACAACGTTTTAGTAACGGTGGTAAACCAGTAACAACTTTAGAAAAGAAAGGTACGACAAACGGAACAGGTACGACCATTCACTTTAAGCCAGATCCACAAATTTTTTCAACGACGATTTTCAATTATGAAACGTTATCTGAGCGCTTAAGAGAATCAGCATTTCTTCTTAAAGGAATGAAAATCGAGCTTATTGATGAGCGTAATGATCAGAAAGAAGTTTTCTTTTATGAAAATGGTTTAAAGGCATTTGTTGAATATTTGAATGAAGAAAGAGATGCCTTACATGAGGTAGTGGCTATCGAAGGTCAACAAAATGGAATCGAAATTGATTTTGCTTTCCAATTTAACGATGGTTTTTCTGAGAATATTTTAAGTTTTGTTAATAATGTTCGAACAAAAGATGGTGGAACGCATGAAGTAGGAGCAAAAACAGCGATGACTCGCGTGTTTAACGAATTTGCTCGAAAAAATGGTCTTCTTAAGGAAAAGGATAGAAACCTAGAGGGATCTGATATTCGTGAAGGATTAGCCGCGATTCTTTCTGTTAGAGTTCCTGAAGAGCTGTTACAGTTTGAAGGGCAAACGAAAGGGAAATTGGGTACAAGTATTGCGAGATCCAGTGTAGATAATGTCGTAGCTGAACATTTAGCATATTTCCTACATGAAAATCCAGAAATAGCGTCCATTCTAATCAAGAAATCTTTAAAGGCATTTCAAGCTCGTGAAGCAGCGCGTAAGGCTCGTGAAGAAGCTCGAAGTGGCAAGAAAAGAAAAAAAGGCGAAACCATTCTTTCTGGTAAACTGACGCCAGCTCAATCACGTAATCCAAAGAAAAACGAACTTTATCTTGTCGAGGGAGATTCTGCAGGTGGTTCAGCTAAACAAGGTCGAGATCGACGATTCCAAGCAATACTTCCATTGCGTGGTAAAGTAATAAATACAGAAAAAGCAAAACTTGCGGATATCTTTAAAAATGAAGAGATTAACACAATTATTCATGCAATTGGTGGCGGAGTTGGGCCTGAATTCAATATTGATGATATCAACTACGATAAAGTTGTCATTATGACCGACGCTGATACAGATGGTGCTCATATTCAAGTCTTACTGTTAACATTCTTCTATCGTTACATGAAGCCATTAATCGAAAGTGGTAAAATATATATCGCCCTACCACCTTTATATAAAGTGAGTAAAGGGACTGGTAAGAAAGCTGTAATAGAATATGCATGGAACGATGATGAATTACAGCAAGTCATTAAGAAGGTAGGCAAAGGCTATATTATTCAGCGCTATAAAGGTCTTGGAGAGATGAATGCTGATCAATTATGGGAGACAACAATGAACCCTGAAACACGTACATTTATCCGTGTATTAATTGATGATGCAGCACGTGCAGAACGACGTGTAACAACATTAATGGGGGATAAAGTAGAACCGCGAAGAAAGTGGATTGAATCGCATGTTGCTTTCGGTTTAGAAGAAGATACAAATATTTTAGATAATACGAATATGATTATTTCAGAGGAAGAGGTGTAGGAAATGTCTTCAGTAGAAAAATATCGCGACCTACCTCTTGAAGAAGTAATAGGCGACCGCTTTGGACGTTATAGTAAATATATTATTCAAGATCGTGCTCTTCCGGACGCAAGGGATGGGTTAAAGCCAGTACAACGACGAATTCTGTTTGCCATGCATACAGAAGGCAATACAAGTGAAAAACCATTCCGTAAATCAGCCAAAACAGTTGGTAACGTAATTGGTAATTACCATCCGCATGGTGATTCGTCTGTGTATGATGCAATGGTTCGTATGAGCCAAGACTGGAAGCTCAGACGAGTGCTCGTAGAGATGCATGGTAATAACGGTAGTATTGATGGTGATCCACCAGCTGCTATGCGTTATACGGAGGCGAGACTTGCTCCTATCGCGAGTGAGCTGCTAAAGGATATTGATAAGAGAACTGTTGATTTTGTTCCTAACTTTGATGATACTGCCGAAGAGCCAGTTGTGCTTCCAGCGTTGTTCCCAGCGCTCTTAGTCAATGGTTCTACAGGTATTTCAGCTGGTTATGCAACAGAGATTCCGCCCCATCAACTAGGAGAAGTTATTGATGCCGCAATGATGCGCATTGATAATCCAGCATGCTCTGTAGTTGATTTAATGACGGTGTTAAAGGGCCCGGACTTTCCAACTGGAGGAATTATCCAAGGTGTAGAAGGTATTAAGAAAGCCTATGAAACAGGGAAAGGTAAAATCATTATCCGCGGAAAAGCGGAAATTGAAACAATCCGTGGTGGTAAGCAACAAATTGTAATTACTGAAATTCCGTACGAAGTAAATAAAGCGAATCTTGTTAAAAAGATGGATGAACTTCGAATCGATCGAAAAGTAGAAGGTATTTCAGAAGTTCGTGATGAAACAGATCGTACAGGTTTACGAATTGTAATTGAATTGAAGAAGGATGCTGACCCTCAGGGGGTTCTGCATTATTTATATAAAAATACTGATTTACAAGTACCATATAATTTTAATATGGTAGCTATTTATCGTAAACGACCAACATTAATGGGACTTCAACAGATGTTGGATGCTTATATTGAGCATCGTAAAGAAGTAGTAACGAATCGTTCGAAATATGAACTGCAAAAAGCGCGTGACAGAGAGCATATTGTAGAAGGGTTAATGAAAGCATTATCCATCTTAGATGAAGTAATTGCGACAATTCGTGCTTCTCTTGATAAGCGTGATGCGAAAAATAATTTGATTGCGAAATTTGCCTTTACTGAGGCGCAAGCAGAAGCGATTGTATCTTTACAGCTATATCGTTTAACAAATACAGATATAACTGCGCTACAAGAAGAACAAGCTGAATTGAAAAATAAAATTGCTGAATTATTATCAATTTTAGAGAGTCAAAAGAAGCTAATGTCAGTTATTAAAAAAGAGCTAAAAGCTGTTAAGAAACAATATAATGATGAGCGTCTTACAAAAATTGAACAACAAATCGAAGAGATTAAGATCAATTTAGAAGTGCTTGTTGCTAGTGAAGATGTCATCGTTACTGTGACTAAAGAAGGTTATGTGAAACGAACATCTACTCGTTCTTATGCTGCTTCTGGTGGACAAGACTTCGGTATGAAAGAAAGCGATTTACTTTTATACAAAGAAGAAGTGAATACGACAGATAATTTGTTGTTATTTACAAATAAAGGGAATTATATTTTCTGCCCAGTTCACCAATTACCTGATATACGTTGGAAGGAAATTGGTCAACATATAGCGAGTATTGTACCAACTGATCGAGATGAAAACATCATTCAGGCAATCACAGTTAAGGATTTTGAAACAACGGATTATTTATTATTCATCACAAAGAATGGTATGGTGAAGAAAACAGAGCTATCATCATATCAAGCACAGCGTTATTCTAAACCACTTGTAGCCGTTAACCTTAAAGGTGACGATGAACTATTATCTGTTTATGTTACTGATGGTACGAAAGATGTATTCTTGGCTACAAAACTTGGTTATAGTCTATGGTTCCACGAAGAAGAAGTGAATATAGTAGGCGTAAGAGCTGCAGGTGTAAAAGGTATTAGTCTGAAAGATGAAGATGAAGTAGTTAATGGTTCTCTAATTAGAAATCCAAATGAAGAAGTCATTGTAGTCGCTACACAGCGTGGAGCAATGAAAAAAATGAAGTTAAAAGAATTTGACAAAATGAGTAGAGCAAAGCGTGGATTAATTATGCTTCGTGAGTTAAAAAATAATCCACATCGATTAGTAGGAATGGAAGTTTGTGAAGAAACAGATTCCGTTATTTTACTATCTGACCGAGCTCAAATTGAAGAAGTAACAGTTACTTCACTTAGTTATTCAGATCGCTATTCAAATGGTTCTTTTGTTGTAGATGTAGGCGACAGTGGCAATGTTGAAAAGCTTTGGCTTAAAGAAATAAAAGAATAGTATTTGAAAGTCTAATTAATAAGCCGTGAACATAAAGTTCATGGCTTATTTGTATTGGTTTGGATTAAAAAATCTAAGCTATGTAATTTACGCAAACTATATGTGTGAAATTGATATTTTATTGACATGATTTTCAAAAAAATGACGTATCATTTACATTTCAGAAAAAAGAAAATGTATATGGTTTTATACATAAAGCTTGATAAACCTGATAATTTAATGATAGATTATTAAAGTGCATAAATTATCTTGGAATAGTTTGCTTTCAATTTTCAACAAGGGAGGACACAATTTGTTAGATTTCTTAAACAATATTAATGATGTAATTTGGACGTATATTTTAATAGCGGTACTATTAAGTCTTGGTTTGTTTTTTACAATAAAAACAAATTTTGTACAATTCAGATACTTTGGAGAGATGTTTCGCCTTTTAACGGATAAAGCAACCATAACGAACGGAAAAAAAGGAGTCTCTTCCTTCCAAGCATTTTGTATAAGTGCTGCTTCTCGGGTAGGTACAGGAAATCTTGCAGGAGTAGCAACAGCTATTACACTTGGTGGACCTGGGGCAATCTTCTGGATGTGGCTAATTGCGTTGGTTGGAGGAGCATCAAGCTTTATTGAAAGTACTTTAGCACAAGTCTACAAAGTGAAAGACCGTGACGGTTTTCGTGGTGGACCTGCTTATTATATGGAACGAGGATTAAAGAATCGAAAGTTAGGAATTGTTTTTGCGATTATTATTACGTTCTGCTTCGGCTTAATATTTAATTCAGTTCAAAGTAATACAATTGCGATGGCTTTCAGTGATTCATTTAACATTAGTGCACCTGCAATTGGATTAGGATTAGTGCTTTTAACAGCTTTAATAATCTTTGGTGGACTAAAACGAATTGCACAAGTCGTACAAGTCATTGTACCAGTTATGGCAATCGCCTATTTGCTTTTAGCATTTTATGTAGTTGCGACAAACTTTACAGAAATTCCTACTGTGTTTAAATTAATTGTTTCCAATGCTTTCGGTTTAGAACAAGCTGTTGGTGGAGGAATGGGTGCTGCCGTTCTTTACGGTGTAAAACGAGGCCTATTCTCAAATGAAGCTGGTATGGGTAGTGCACCAAACGCAGCCGCTACTGCCGCTGTTACTCACCCTGTTAAACAAGGTTTAATTCAAACTTTAGGTGTTTTCACTGATACACTTTTAATTTGTAGTGCTACCGCGTTTATCATCTTGTTTTCAAGCACTTATACAAGTGGTGCTGAAGGAATTAATTTAACTCAAATGGCTCTTGCAGAGCATGTTGGCCCGTGGGCATCCTCATTTATTTCTATAGCGATTTTCCTATTTGCTTTTAGTTCAATTGTTGGTAACTATTATTATGGTGAGACAAATATTGAATTTATTAAAGATAATAAAGTAGTTTTAAACCTGTATCGTATAGCTGTTCTTGGAATGGTTATGTGGGGTAGTGTGGCAAATCTTAAAGTGGTTTGGACACTAGCGGATATCTTTATGGCAATTATGGCATTAATTAACTTAGTAGCTATTGCCATGCTATATAAGGTTGCAATTAAAGCATTACAAGATTATCGTGAGCAACGCAAACAAGGGAAAAATCCTGTATTTAATCGAAATTGTTTAGATGATACTTCAGGTATTGAGTATTGGTATGAAGATCAAACGTTTGATACTTCAGATGGTGAATACTGGGAAAGAGAAGTTGAATCAAAATAATTCATCCATCCTTAGATTAACACCTCTCATATATTATTACTTTATTAATCATAAGTAATAATCGTTGTAGAACAACAAATCCATATGAAAAGGATAATTATAATTGGCCGCACTTTCTACTCTGTAAACTTAAAGACAGGTGAATGTATTATTTATTAGTGACTACAACAGATTGTCTTTAATGTCATACATTACATTAAATAATTAGTACATCACTTATATAGTGGTGTACTTTTTGTTTTAAAGACTTCTTAACTGACCACATCATTTACCACAACAGTCCTGAAAAGTAATTATTTCACAGTATGGAATTGTTGCGGTAAAATAAGAACATTCATTCTATGAACTTACATTCTATTGGAGGTGCTATTTTGAAAGAATATAAAGTGAAAGAAGTTGCTGAACTATTAGGTAAGCATGAAGAAACCGTAAAACGTTGGTTACGGTCAGGTAAATTCCCTAACTCTTACAGAAATAGTGATAAAGAAGGTTGGAGAATTATTGAATCAGATTTATTGAAATTAAATAAAGTGCTACCTGTTAATGAGATTAGACAAAAAAGTAATGAATTAAATTTGCAAATTGATGAGTCAGAGTTAGTAAGACTAGCATATCAAGCTGTCACCCTTAATTCCCCTACTGATGAAATGTTGTCTATCTTATCAATTGTTGGGATTAAACGCACCTTAGAAATATTATTAATTATGCAGCAGTCACCTAGAAAAGTGAAAAATCCTGACGGGTTTATTAAAAAAGCAATACGTGAAAACTGGAATCCAACTTCAACACCAATTAAATTATCAAGGAAATCAAGCCAACAATTGTGTGGTTTAACTCGCAAGAAGTTTGAAGATTCAACTAATACATCAGACAATCGACAGTCCACTTTTGTTCCTTTTTATAATTGGCTTGAAGAAGATTAACTAAATAAAATCAGGTGATTAATTATGAGTGCTAAATATTATTCATATCGTTGTCCTAAAGGAATTGAAAGCCGTTATGAATTGTTGGTTTTTCGTGAAAATAAACCTTTTCTGCCTTTAACAGAACATTACCACGACTGTTTAGGAAGAAACGACAAAAGTACAGCTCAAGGATATTTGAGCAACCTTCTACCTTTCTTCAATTGGCTAGAAGAGTTTAGCAACTATCAAGGGAAAAGAGTTCAATGGAATGATAGACCGGAAGCCATTCGTGTAGCAGTGGAAGATTATCTTATGAATCAGTTAGGTTGTAAAGTTCGAGAAAAAGATACTTTTCGGTTAGTTAACAGAACAAGCAAAAGTCCTAATTACGTTAACCGTGTACTATCTGCACTGAAATCATTTTACAAATCCCTTATTAGACTAAAAATGTACAAGCATTCAAATCCTTTGATAGACTCTTATGCAATTTTAAATGAATATAAAGCTGAAGGTGTCAGAGAGAACAAACCTCGTATGCCATCGGTAGCTGGAACAGAAGAACCGATTTCACATAGAAGACTGACGGATTCATATTTCAAACTAATAAATGAAGAATGGCAACCAGAAATAATTGACGACCCCTATCTTCCTGGCAAAGTGTATTCAGCAGGAAAAGAGGTGCATTGGTCTTTAAGGGAAGTTGTCATTGCCAGGATGCTCTTTGAAGGTGGGTCCAGAGCAACCGAAGTAATTGAACTAACTATTGGCGATTACCGGGCAAGGAGGTCATTTCAAGAAGCAAACACATTCAACAAAGGTAGTAATGGAAGAAGAGTGAAATACATTCGATTCAGCAAAGAGACGGTCAAGTTATTGAAACAGTATATTAACGAAGAACGAGTGAAGTATGATGAATTCCAACGTAACTTTGATGGATTGTCAGATGAAGCTCCCATTTTTCTCACAAAAACAGGAGAAGCTTTTTCTTATGATGCTTGGTACTATCATTGGAATATGGCTATGGATAAATGCGAAATGAGAATGAATCCACATAAAACGAGACATTGGTTTGTAACAACCAGAATGAGAGAAATCTATAACACTTCCAATACGGAATCCGAAATTGTGCAAAGAAAAAATGAATTGATTAAGTATATGAAATGGAGTAACAAAGATACCATCCATGTTTATGAACATTATTTCGATGAAGAAAAACATCGGGAAGCACATGACCAAATGTTTGAAAATATGAAAAAATCCGAGGAGGAATATTTAAAACACAAAACAACAAAAAAACTGAGCTTACAGTATTTGAAGGCAGCGAAAAGATGGTGATGGATGAAGATATACTAGAACTGTTAGAAGGATTGGAGTAAAGATAAACTATGACAACATCAAATCTGACACCACAATTATCTTGCTATGAACAATTACTTGAAAAAGTGGATAGTCAACTACTGCATCTTCGTGATGCGAGAGAGGCATTTTTCTTAGATAAAATAGATGAAACGGGCATTAAATACTATATTAATAATGTGGTAGATAAACCTTGGAATAATCATTTTTTCCTTTATTTGATAGTTGGTACAGAGAGAAAATTAAATGCAAGAACAATAGAGATAAATCTAAGCACAATTAATGCTCGATTAGTAGATTTATTTGAATACTTTCATCTAACTGAAATAGAGCAGTTAAACACTGAAACCCATCTGTACGAGTATTTTAAAGGTACTATATTTGAAAACCATTCAAATAGTAAGAGAGCAGTTTTTTTAAAACAGTATAGAG
>NZ_JBALMO010000232.1:0-5819 GCF_036963345.1 Bacillus sp. JJ722 | reverse complement strand
ATACAAAAGGCTTTACATGGAGAGGCGGCGGGCATGATAGGCTTGGCTGCCGGGCGATACCTGATTTTAAAAAGGTTTCGCTCTATCGCTTTTCATTATGCATGCAGAGCTCCATGTCAAGCCGGCAAGATGGTATGAGGGATTAAGAGAATTATTATATGTATATTAATAAATGCTTACAGGTCAAGTTGTAGTGAGACTTAAAAAGGACTGGGATGCTGAGATCCTTGCTTTTGAAAAAGGTAAGGATCATATTATTAAGTTGGATGATACATTAACAGAAGGAATCATTAAGCAAATTCCGCAGAGGTTCTAAATAAGAATCTTCGCATATATTTTTTCTAAGTACAGTAACTGGGAAGTTTAATGTTCTATTCGTAAATAGTTAGGGAATTTAAAAAAGAAAGCAAAAACAGCTAAATATGTTTTGGCTGTTTTTGCTTACATAATTTCAGTTAATAACCAGAGTCTTCTGAGGTAAGATTATCTATCATTTTATAATCGTACTTTTGCAATGGTTTTTCAGCAGGCCCCTCAAGTACTTCTCCTGTATAAGAGAAGCGAGAACCGTGGCACGGGCAATCCCAAGAACGTTCACCATTGTTCCATTCAACTTCGCATCCGATGTGAGTACAAGTTGTATCTACAATATGAAGCTTACCTTCTCCATCTCTATAAGCTCCTTTTCTATGCCCATCGATGTCAATAACAGCCCCTTCATCGTTGGATAGATCATTGATACATTTCTGAGGAATCTCTAATTTCCCTTTAATTAAGTGACCGACAACATTGGTGTTTTCAACTAAGAAGTTCTTCAGACTTGGATTCATATGGAAGCGGGAAGGGGTATACAATTCCCGGTACTTGTTCTTTTCTCCAAATATAATATCTCGGAATAAAAGCGCAGCTGCAGTTCCGTTTGTCATACCCCATTTCCTGTATCCGGTAGCAATTAATACATTCTTTTGACCAGAGGTGACTTCACCGATGTATGGAATCTTGTCCAGTGTAATTAAATCTTGAGCTGACCACCGATATGCAATATGTTCGAGTCCGAAAACTTGTTGTCCGAATACTTCCAAGGCCTCGTAATGTTTTAGTGTGTCTCCTCCTTGTCCTGTTTTATGACTTTCTCCAGAGATAAGGATCATTTCTTCCCCATTAATTGTTGCACAACGGAGAGATCGTTTCGGTTCATCTACACTAATATACATGCCCCCCGGATAGTCTTTCTTTGTTTTAGCAGCAATAATATAGGAACGGTCTGCATGCATTCTTGTAGAGTAAAGTCCTGCACCTTCATAAAAAGGGAAATGAGAACAGGCCAGAACGATGTTTCCTGTAACCCTAGCTCCTCCACGAGTAAGAACCACAGGTTTTTCGCCAGTCTCAATATTTATCGCTGTCGTATTTTCAAAGATGTATCCGCCTTTTTCTGTAATTATTTGTGTAAGATGAGCTAAATATTTGAGTGGATGGAATTGTGCCTGATTTTTCATAACAAGCGCATTATGTATTTCTAAATCGAAAGGAAGTTTGTTTACCAGTTTGCCTTCAATACGAAGTTCTTCATAGGCCTCTGCTTCTTTTTCCAGTTTGAGTGCATATTCCTCTGTTGTGGCATACACATAGGCATCTTGATGAGTGAAATCACAATCAATATGATGTTTATTAATCGTTTCTTGAATAAATTTTAAAGCATCGATGTTCGCTTCGTAATACAATCTTGCCATAGTTTTCCCGGTATATTGGATCAGTTCATCATAAATTAAATCGTGCTGGGCAGTGATTTTAGCTGAGGTATGTCCTGTTGTCCCGTTCAGTAATTTGTCTGCTTCTATAATAGCGACCTTCAGACCTTCATTCACCAAAAGATAGGCAGAAGTAATGCCTGTAATTCCGCCCCCTACAATAATGACATCGACTTGCATGTCCTTCTCCAGGCAGGGGTATTCTGGTAAATGAATAGTGTTTGCCCAATAAGATTCGGCGTTAAGGGGTAATTTTCCATTGTAATTATCGTTGTTGGTCACTATAAACCCTCCATCCAATGTTTTATTGTTTTATTATTTCCATTTATTAGAAGGATAAACTTTGAGTTTTGAAAACAGCAAATTGTTATATCGTGCACAATAACAATGATTAATTTTTTTTTAGCCTTTTGAGTGATTTATCAATTTAGATGAAATACTTGCGCAAGCTGAAACAATGCATTCTTAAAATTTAAAAGTAAATAATTCGGAGTGTGTTTTTTCCCTGTGATGGACATTGTTTTTTGTTTACAGGTGATGGCGCCCTCAGCTAACAGTCCAGGAAATCAGTTCCATGCTCTATTATGGCTGCAAGCCTATAATCTTCGTTTTGAACAACGATGGATATACGATTGAGAAGTATTTGAATGTCAAAACAGAGGGGCAAGAGTACAACCAAATCCCTCAATGGTCTTACACCCGTCTGGCCGAAGCCTTTGGGGGTAACTCGTTTACCGTTACGGTCCAGACCTATGGAGAGCTTGATCTAGCTATAATCCAAGCTGAAACGGAAAGTACCGAAAGGCTCTGTATCATTGAAATGATCGCAGGGGATCCAATGGACGCACCTGAAAATATGCGACGGCCGCACAGTTATATGGTGAAGCAAGAAATGCAGCGCAATCAGAAATAGTCCCGATTAACAAGAATGTTCCCGAAATATGACTCTAATCTTTAAAGGAGACCTTTAAAGAAGATCATTTAGAAAATTAGCATTTTTAAGTCTCTCCCTTCTCCCCGTTTTGAAACAATTGTAGCCTTGGGATAAAGGTTGTTTAAATTGACTTAATACCTTGATAAAGGAGTACATAGAAAAAGTGTGTTTTGAAAAAATTGATCAAAACACGCTTTTTTATATTCAATTGAAAGTTCTAGTTATCTATTGTAATATCCGCATGGAATATACCAAAAATGGAGCAATATTAAAAGGAAAATTCCCCTATTCCCTGACCCTAATTTGATACTAATAGAACATTTCTAATCATATTCTTATAAAAAAATAAAAAGGGGTGTAAAGTTAGTTGATAAAAGTAAAGGTTAGTTTACGACCCATTGTAAGTAAGATAAATTTACCTACCGTTTTGAAAACAACTATACTTCCAGGTGACTCAATTGAAAGATTATTTATTGCTACCCAGGTAGGAGAGATCTTTTACATAGGAAACAGAGTTATAAGGACTTTTTTAGATATTCGCCCGCGAATCTTAAAATTAGGTAGTTCTGAACAAGGTGTTTCTGGTAGTGGATACGATGAACGGGGATTATTAGGACTAGCGTTTCATCCAGAATTTTATTATAATGGTTTGTTTTATCTTCATTATTCAGTTGCTGGAACACAAGGTCCAGGGGCTCTTCCTGAATCTTTTAAGCCTAAACCGTGTGATCCCAGACCTTTAAACCTAAGGTGGATAAATAGAGAAACTCAATATGATCATATTGATACAGTTGAAGAATGGATTTTACAATCGAATGGTCAACCTCAAAAAAGACGGACATTACTTAACATAAGAAGACCATTTTTTAATCATAATGGTGTCAATAGCTTAAACTTTTCACCTGAAACCGGAAAACTTATTTTAACAACTGGAGATGGTGGATCAGGTTATGATCCATTTAATTTAAGTCAAGATAATATGGAGATAGCTGGTAAAATAATTGAAATGGATGTAGTTAAGAATACATTTATCTATGATCCACCCGTAGTCACACGTTTTAATGAACTCCCCACATCTATTCAGGAAACGCTTACGGTAATTGCAAAAGGGGTTCGCAATACAACAGGCATTTCATTTCAAAGGTTTTATAATCAGACTATCAAATATGTGGGCAATGTCGGACAGGATTTGGTAGAGTCGATTTTTTCATTCGTTCATTATAAACCAATACCGGTTACTCAGCTTATTCAAGCTTCTTTAATGAGATCTATACCTGACCAAGAAGGAATTATTAACTTTGGTTGGCGAGGGTGGGAAGGTGCTTTTCCTACTTCGTTTATAAGGGACTGTTCTGCAAATCCAACTTTGGATGAGAAATCGATTGCTTATTACAATGACACAGTAAATACTTCAGTGAGGCGTCTACAGCCTTTAACTAGTTATTTTCATAAAGATCCTCGACCCGATAAGTTTGGAGGAACTGCACTTACAGGAGTCCAGCCATATATGGGGAATAGAATCCCAAATTTAACGGGAAACGTTGTGTTTACCGATCTTGCCCGGAAGGAAGAATCTCGACCTCCGGTTAGAGGGGTTTTAGCTTATACCAAGGTAAGTACAGATTGTAAACTAAACGATTTTAGTGTTATTGAAACCGATTATAATTTTGGAGAGCAATCAGCTTATTATGTTACTTTGGGAACGAATCTGGATCAAACCAGACTATATTTAGGGGTTCATGGTTCTATGAAAGCGACTGATTTTAACCAAGGAACTGTTTTTGAAATTGTTCCATGATTTTTTATAACTATAAAATTCGACGGTTAGAATATTTGTCAATATTTACTGAATTTATGATGGTAAAGACAAAGTAGGAGGAAATTTCAGAATAGGGTAAATTGTAGTATTGTAATAAAGTTTGTTCAAAAATACCTTACAATACTTCAATTTTATATCCTAATAGAACCAAGATATCTTCTGGCATTAAAATTATTTTAATTGTATCTGTGCGATACATCGTAATCCCCCTAGAAAAAGCTTCTATTTTTAAATATTCAAGGAGGAACAGTTCTCATTCCTCCAATTGATTACTAACAGGAAATAACTCATGAAACACAAGGGAATGAATAGTATAGAAAGTGACGAATTGGATATTTTTAGGGGGTGCATTTGATCAATCGATTTGTTCGTTATTGGTATCAATCGATGATAGAGATAGATGGAAACTATGTTCATTTGAGAAAGAGGTCCCTTACAGACAAGTTAGTTATTTTATCCTTACTGAGTACATTTGCCACTATGTTTCAATCAGCGGGGGGCTTTATGCCTGGTATAGGCTATCTGATTAGTTTTCTAGCGACATAACCAATTTTTTTAGCTACTTGCTTTTCTATCCGCCAAGGAATCTTCTCTTATACCCTTACGATTTTCCTTTTATTTATTATTCAGCCGAGTGAACTAATTATCTTTCCCTTTACTACAGGTTTATTAGGTATAGCGATAGGTTTCGCCTTTTTACAACTGAAGAGGAGAATTGTGGTTGTTTTCTTTTCATCAATATGTCTACTTTGGGGTATTATGGTGATTCTGTATGTATTCTGTTTTCCAGTGCTAGGTCCTACTGTTGATACAACTATGGATTCAAAGGTTATCTCAATGATATTTATATTGAGTTTTCTTTACTGCTGGATCTTCGCGGAACTTTGTAGAATACTCATGAATAGATTGTGTCGGACATTGCCTTAACAGTTGAGTAATATCTTTTTGGCTAGCAACAAAGTCTTTGTACTAAATTCTATACAAGTTATGGCAGGGTTGGCGCAACAAACTGCTGCAGCTTGTGGGGAAGTAAATGCTTCAGTTGATGAACAAGCACGCTCCATTCATACGGTTGCTGAAGATGCAACTAATCTAACAGCACTTAGTTATGAGCTTCAACAAGCAGTGATAAAAGGATGTTGGAAGGGTTAAAAGCAAATAGAACGTAGAAAGAAGGGGAGCATTACGCCCCTTTCTTTTTGATTATTGATCTAAAGATTCCGTACAATTCTACATTTTTCGCTGTATAGAAACATAATATTACTTATTCAATAAAATGGCTCGATTGTTGAAAATCAATGAATAAATTGAAGTA
>NZ_JBALMO010000231.1:0-1170 GCF_036963345.1 Bacillus sp. JJ722 | reverse complement strand
TATTTAAAATGGCCTTGTTAATTATCGGAACTTTTTTAAAATAGTTAACTACATAAAATAATGTTGGAATATATATAAAATTGTAATTATTTAGTCAAAAGGATTGATAAATTATTATATAAAATACCAAGCATACTATACTCAGTATTCTTAATTATCCTTCTTTCGGAAGAACAATTCCTTTATACAATTGAACCGTTATGAAGTAGTAAGTGATGTAAATAACTACAAAAATAACTATCGGAAACCAAATACGGAAATACGGGTCAATTAAGATAAAGCCAAATATATTCATAAATACGTGTGTGATCCCTACTGTCGCTGAAAAAAAATAAAACAACTCTTNNTGTTAATACTTCATGACGAACACCTATTTTAAGAATAACTTAAAATGAAAGAGTCATTTTTATCCGTTGTGCAGAGAACATATTAACTTGAAACCAAGCACATTTAACGACCAAAAGAAAAAAGCATGTTTAGAAACTTAAACATGCTCTTCTTGGATTAAATTAAATTCGTTTACTGCTGCAAAGCTATGCTTCAGTATTAACTTCAGACACTCCAAATAGAAGTCCTTGGTTATCTAAACAATAAGCAAAATAACCCATGTTCGGTATTGCAGTTTTGGGTACAACTACTTGTCCACCATTCTCAGTGACCTTTTTTATGTATTCATCGACTGAAGGTACCTCAATAGAATTAGTAGTTCTGGTTCCCTCGTCAGGCGATTTCATTAATCCTCCATCGATACCGGGTTTATCACTCTCTCCCGTAATAATGAACCAATAATCTTGTGGTCCAGCCATCTTTTCAAATTTCCAACCAAAACTACTTGTATAAAATTCAATTGCCTTTTCAGGATTTGGCACTTGAAATTCAAACCTTAAAACTTTTCCCATAATTTATACCTCCTACTATTTTCGTACACAATATTACCCAAATACATTTAAACATTTCAGTAATTAATATCTTCATTCCTCTCTCTAAACAAGCAACTCTCATTATTCAAGTAAAGAAAACAAATAATCTTTATAAATAGTGACAAAAGTCTTACAAAAATGTAAGTTACTTTTTGAAATCAGATAAGTTACAATATCCAAGTAAAATTAATAGAAATGAGGTTAGGGTAGTTTGCAAACTAAGATTTCAACTAATGACAGAATCACTTCG
>NZ_JBALMO010000230.1:0-12120 GCF_036963345.1 Bacillus sp. JJ722 | reverse complement strand
GGCCGATTCCGCATTTCTTAGTGTCCAGCTTCATCGGCCAGCCCCTCGTGTCATAAGCCAAATCACTTCGGAAATCAGGATTTCCTGTGTGATTCGTCTTATGACAGCGGGGCTGAACGGGCCGATTCCGCATTTCATAGTTGACTTATCGTAGGGAGGATGGCGAAGTCCACTAGGCGCTGGAGCTGGACACCGAGCAAAATTATATATTTTAACGAAAGAGTGATAGATTATGCCATTTTATAAAACTTTAACTCCATATTATGATGATATTTTCCCTACAAATGAGCGAACATTATCATTTTTAACATCTCATTTTAAAGAGGGAGGCACTATTTTAGATATTGGTGCAGGCACAGGGAATATGGCTATTTCCCTATCGCATCAAGATTTTCATGTAACAGCAGCAGAACCAGAGGTGGATATGGCAAAACAAATTTTGCTTAAAGCAGAATCTTGTCAATATCCGATCACTGTTACTACCAATACAATGCAACAAATAGGAGAACTTGAAGGATCTTATGATGGAATCTATTGTATAGGAAACACGTTAGTACATTTAAATAAGTTAGAGGAATTTCATACATTCTTAGAACAAGCTTTTCAAAAATTACATCCAGAAGGCGTATTGATTATTCAAATCGTAAATTTCGATAAAGTTTTATTAAAGAATGATTTCACTTTTCCAATTATAAAAAATAAAATGTTTACGTTTGAACGTCAATATGCGTTAGATGGAAAACACATACTATTTACAACGACCCTTTCGGTAAATAAGGAATCTCAAACAAATACAATTCGCTTATATCCAATCACTTCGACTCAACTATTATCAATCTTAAAGCATAGTGGTTTTGAAATAATTGATGCATATGGAAACTTTGAATATAAGGATTATTCAATCGATTCACCAGCCTTAGTTGTAGTAGCTAAGAAAAGAAAGTAGTTGGATTAGTGTGTTAGAAACGGAATAAAAAATATCCCCCTACACTTCGGTATAGAGGGATATTTTTGTTACAATAACTCTTTTAGTGCCTGTAAATCGCAAATTTGTATTTGTCGACCTGATATCATAATGTATCCTTTTCTTTGGAAGTATGAAAGTTTTCTACTTATTGTTTCTCTTGTTGCACCTAGCATTGAGGCAACATCTGTTTTATTAACAGGAAACTCAAAAACCTTATTCTCACTATTTTCACTACATTGAAGAATAAACGCTGCTAATCTTTGAGCAACGTCTTGGTGATTTAACTGACTTAATTGAAACTCTGCCTTTTCAAGTCTCTCACATAATTGATTGAGTATATTAAACATTAAACTTGGTGTTTTTTCGAGTATTTGTTTAAAAGCTGAGCCTTTTAATAAACATAATTCAGTTGGCTCAATTGCTTCTGCATTCGATGTTAAAGGATTATTCCTAAATAATGATAAATCACCAAAAAAATCTCCTGCCTGTATAATTCGAATGACCTGTTCACGACCTTCTTCAGAAACATGGGTAATCTTCACTTTCCCTTTATGAACAACAAACAAATTATTATTTATATCTCCAGCTAAAAAAATAGATTCTCCCTTTTTATACGTCTTATGCGTAATAATTCCAGATAACTCTATCATTTCTTCACTGTTTAAACATTGAAATATAGGTACAAAAGACATGCAATATTTTCCATTGCATTGTAAACAATCCATTTTCTTTATACCTCCTGAAGTACACTCATTTACATTTAGCAAAAATCGAGTACTAAATATTATGAGCAGCAAGATTTAGCTCCGTTCCTTTATATGGGAAAGAGTGAATAAAGTATTATATTGAACTTAATAAAACTATAACACTAGCCTTTTCACGAAATCAAAAAAGCCTTCCTGGAAAGGCCCAAATTTCATATAATCGACATTTCTCCATACAACATAATCAACTTTAATGTTTCATTTTACGTTTCTTCATGTTTTTTAATATGTATCCTCCAATGAATCGACGAGGTTCATACGAAATAACAAAAGCATTTGGCTCATACTGCTTAATACTATCTATTAAATGATCTTCCAAATTTCGTTTCGTTAATATTTCCAGTTTATAGCGAATACTTGTCATACCTTCTCCTTGGAAAACTGTTACTCCATAACCATTTTGACGAAGGTGCTCAATTAAAGCTTCATTTTTTGACGGAAGATTCACATCGTACGTGGTATAACCAATTGCTAATTTTTGTTCAATCTTTGTTCCAATCAATATCCCAATTCCAAAGCCAATCGCATATACTATCAATCCCCATACACTTTGATTGCCATTGAAAACAATAGATAAACCAAATACATAAATTAAAGCTTCTACAAATCCTAGAATAGAAGCCGGAACAATCAAATTCTTCACTAGAAAGATTGTACGTAGAGTGAAACAAGGTACATAAATAAGCTGTAAAATAAGAATTAAGATTATTTCCTTCAATACTAGAACCTCCCATCTCCTTTTTAAAATAAGCACTACAGTAAATTCTTCAACTTACAGTGTCATCAAAATAGCTAATTTCTACTAATCTTTGATTAATACCCTGTTCCTAAACATGCAAACGTAAAAAACCTGTAGAAATCCAATAACATCCCTACAGATTTTTGCTTTTTAAATTTCAAATGATCATCCTGTTTTTTCCCTTGCCAACGAAATGAATGATCAATCAAGAATTTCAA
The DNA here is from genome assembly GCF_036963345.1 of Bacillus sp. JJ722. NCBI lineage: Bacteria > Bacillati > Bacillota > Bacilli > Caryophanales > Bacillaceae > Bacillus > Bacillus sp. JJ722. The sequence goes on along the minus strand of NZ_JBALMO010000230.1, from coordinate 9,432 downwards.
TAAGTTATATTATATAAGACGTCAATTCCTTCACAATTCCATCTTTAAACTTATTAAATCGAACTACATGACAAAAGGATACGATTCTTACTTCTCCATTCCGATGTGTTCGATCTCCTTCTCAAATAATTTCCCAACTAGTCAAGAGTAAACGAATTGCTTCTTCAATCTCAGCAATAGGTATGCCGGCAAATCCTAGAACAATAGTTGGTTTCATATTTTCCTTCTTTACCAACATATAAGAAGATAACGGATGCACTCGTATTCTTGCAGCTTCCGCTCGTTGAACGAGCTCTTCTTCACTCATTCCATTATTGACTACTAGAACCACTTGTAGCCCTGAATTCCCTCCGATAATTGATATTTTGTTCGTATATGTTTTTAAAGTGCTCACAACGATATCAAGTTTATGTCGATACACCTTTCGCATTCGATTTAAATGTTTTTCAAACATACCTTGCTTAATAAATTCAGCAAGAATATGTTGATCCATTCGCGAAACAGTTGAATGATAAAACGATAACTCTGCTTGATAGCGATGCAGCAACGGCTTTGGTAAAACCATATAACTTATACGGATTGAAGGCATTAAAGACTTTGAAAAAGAACCTAAATAGATGACTTTGCCACCTTGGTCCATACTTTGTAAGGATGGAATAGCTTTTCCACTATAACGAAATTCACTGTCATAATCATCTTCAATAATGTAACGTTTTTCGTCAGCAGCAGCCCAATTTAATAGCTTTGTTCTTCGATTAACAGGGAGAATGGTGCCATATGGGAAATGATGTGACGGTGTAACATAAGCTACATCAATGTTCGATTGCTCAAGCCCTTCTATAATCAGTCCGTCTTCGTCTACTGCCAATGGATGAACTTCTTTTGGATATGTTTTCAAAATTCGATGTATTAAGTGAAAACCAGGATCTTCAACTCCATATACCGTATCGTCTTCTAATAAAATCAATAACTGTTGAAGTAAAATCTCTACTCCTGCTCCAATAATAATTTGCTCCGGTGTACAAATCACACCACGTGCATGGTATAAATAATTTGCAATTTCTTTACGTAATTCGTATTCACCCTGAGAATTACCTAACAACAACAATTCATGATATTCTTCCGAAAGAAATTGCTTTGTTACCTTACGCCACATATCCATTGGAAAGCTAATGGTATCAATCTGACCGGGGTGAAAATGAAAACGAATATCGATTTTATTCTCAGTTTCTTGCTTTGGAAGATCTATTTTCGGAAGATACTCTAAATCTTCATAAGCCATAACAAAATAACCTCTTCTCGGAATAACTTCTAAATAACCTTCCGCAGTAAGTTGATTATATGCTGTATCAACTGTATTCTGACTAATTTGTAGAAAATCAGCTAGTTTACGCTTAGAAGGCAGCTTAGTTTGATATGTAAGCCTACCTTTTATAATTTCATTTTTAATATATTCATATAATTGCTCATACAACGGAACGTGGCTTTTTCTATTTAGATCACAAGATAACATTTCCATAAATTTAGCATCCCTCTCATTCTCTGATACCATCATTTCATCAAAAAATTACTCTTTTAATACAGTCTGACTCTTTTTATTCTAAAACACAAGAAAAAACAGCCAATAATCCTAGTTAAGATATTGGATGTTTTTTAATAGATTGTTAAGTTAAACAAATAAACTACCATATCGCTTAATTTGACAACGAAAGGGAAAAACACCTTTGAGAAAGTGTAAGAAAAAGAAGAGTTTTTTTACCGTGCTTTCAAATCCAGTTTAAATTTATTTGCTTCAAAGCTATTTATTCTTTATTATAAAAAAATTATAGCAGTATACAACAAGGAGAAGACAAACATGAAAAAAATATTATACATAACAGCAAACCCAAACGATGAAACATTATCATTTGGTATGGCAGTAGGTAAAGCGTTTATTGAATCATATAAAGAAGCTAATCCAAATGATGAAGTGGTTCATATTGACTTATTTAAAGAAGATATTCCTAATATAGACCAAGATGTATTTAGTGGTTGGGGAAAACTTCAAAATGGACAAGGCTTTGATACGTTAACAGAGGTTGAACAAGCTAAAGTAGCAAGACTAGGAGCTTTAGTTGATCAATTCGTTGAAGCTGATAAGTATGTGTTTGTAACACCTTTATGGAACCTTTCTTTCCCTCCAGTAATGAAAGCATACTTTGATGCCGTTTCTGTAGCAGGAAAGTCATTCAAATATACAGAACAAGGGCCTGTAGGTTTATTAACGAACAAAAAAGCTCTTCATATCCAAGCTCGTGGTGGTTTATATTCTGAAGGACCAGCAACTGAAATGGAAATGGGTCATCGTTACATGACTGTATTAATGCAGTTCTTCGGAGTTCCATCTTTCGAAGGATTATTCGTTGAAGGTCATGCAGCATTACCTCATCAAGCTCTAGAAATTAAAGAAAACGGAATTAAACGTGCCAAAGAATTAGCTCGTACATTCTAATGAATAATACCATTTAAAATAGCAAGTAGCCTTTAATGGCTGCTTGCTTTTTATTTATCAACAAAAAATAAGATAATTACTGCATCTAAATCTTCGACAAACAAAAGTAGCTTAGCATATAATCCCCATAATATTTTACATCCCAATCTGTTCACATTTTATTGAACAATAAATATTATCCTTTTTTTCTATCTAGACAAAAGTAATTAAATTACTTGTTATATGCCTTCTCCCAAAGTCACATGATGCAGCAGCATATACTTTATCAATATTGCATTGATCAAGACATTCAATCATCAGTTCGTCTATATGTATAACTAATGAATATATGAATTTAGAGCTTGACTTGTTAAAAATATAAAAATTCAAATAACTATTCATATTTGATATCCTCACATAATTATTCTCATCACGAAACATAGCTTGATCTATTAAAATCAAAGATAACATTTCCATACATTTACCCTCTCCCCACTTTCTGATACCATCATTTCACCAAAAACTGACTCTTTCAATACAGTCTGACTCTTTTTATACTAAATCACAAGAAATATGAAAATACAGAAAGGTCGGAATAAAATGACGAAAACACTAGCGAGTGAAACAGTAAAAAGAGGTATGGCACAAATGCAAAAAGGCGGCGTTATCATGGATGTAGTGAACGCTGAGCAAGCAAAGATCGCTGAAGCAGCAGGAGCCGTTGCAGTAATGGCATTGGAAAGAGTACCATCAGATATTCGTGCAGCGGGCGGTGTAGCTCGTATGGCTGACCCTCGTATTGTCGAAGAAGTAATGAACGCAGTATCAATTCCAGTTATGGCCAAAGCTCGAATCGGACATATTGTTGAAGCACGTGTTCTAGAAGCAATGGGTGTAGATTACATTGATGAAAGTGAAGTATTAACACCAGCAGATGAAGAATTCCACCTCCTAAAAAGTGCCTATAAAGTTCCTTTTGTATGCGGTTGCCGTGATTTAGGTGAAGCTGCTCGCCGTATTGGTGAAGGTGCTTCAATGCTTCGTACAAAAGGTGAACCAGGAACAGGTAATATCGTTGAAGCTGTTCGTCATATGCGTAAAGTAAAAGCACAAGTTCGAAAAGTAGTGAATATGAGCGATGATGAATTAATGACAGAAGCAAAATTATTAGGAGCTTCTTATGACATCTTAAAACAAATTAAAGTGGAAGGTGGCCTTCCAGTCGTTAACTTTGCTGCAGGTGGTATTGCAACTCCAGCGGACGCTGCACTTATGATGGAATTAGGAGCTGACGGCGTATTCGTTGGATCGGGTATCTTCAAATCGGAAAACCCAGCAAAGTTTGCAGCAGCAATCGTTCAAGCTACAACATATTACACGGATTATGATTTAATCGGTAAATTGTCTAAAGAACTTGGTACTGCTATGAAAGGTATCGACATCTCTACTCTTAACCCTTCTGAAAGAATGCAGGAGCGTGGATGGTAATGCAAACAATTGGCGTACTTGGACTACAAGGAGCTATTCAAGAACATCTTAACCAAATTGAAGCTACTAGGTGTCAAAGTGTTGTTGTAAAACGACCAGAGCAACTAAATAAGATAGATGGATTAATTCTTCCTGGCGGAGAAAGCACCACGATGAGGCGCTTTATTGATTTATACGGTTTTCTAGAACCATTAAAACAATTTGGTAAAGATAAACCCATCTTCGGTACATGCGCTGGGATGGTACTTCTCGCAAAAGAATTAGTTGATGCGGAAGAAGCACATCTTCAATTAATTGATATTAAAGTGAGAAGAAATGCATTTGGTCGTCAAATCGATAGCTTCGAGGCTGATTTACAAGTAAACGGTATGGATCAAGCCTACCCTGCTGTCTTCATTCGTGCTCCATATGTCGAAGCAGCTAGTCCAAATGTTGAAGTTCTTGCAAGTTATAATGGCAATATTGTTGCTGCTAAACAAGGCCATATTCTTGTAACCTCATTCCATCCGGAGCTGACAGGAGATTTACGCTTTATGAAATTATTTGTTGAGATGTTAAGATCCAATCCTGTTAGTGTTTAGAAACTAACGAAAAGCGTTGAATGATTTCCTTTCATTCAACGCTTTTTCTAAATGTATTTTCTCTCTCATAAACTTCTCATCGTCAGCTTTACAATACATATTCACCCATCAATCTAGTCCATACTATTAGCATCAAAATAGTTGGAGGCAATGAAATGGACTATAAAATCTTTCGAGCGATCAACCAGTTTACTGGTCAAAATCGACTTATAGATACGATGATGATTACAATTTCTCGAAAAATGCGATACCTATTTCTGTTTATACTTTTACTAATGTGGATTAGAAACAATCATAGAAGAATTGTTTTATTAACATTCATTTCAGTAGGCGTCACATTGCTGCTGGAAGTATGTATTAACAGGTTTTATTTTAAACCTCGTCCATTTGTAAATCACATAGTAAATACATTACCGCCTTTCCCATCAAGCCAAAGTTCTTCCTTTCCAAGCAGACACACTACTTTAGCATTTGCAGCTGCCACATCTGTAATGATTTACAAACGTGTATTAGGAAGTGTGTTGATTATTTTAGCATTTTTGACAGGGCTCTCTCGCATCTGGATGGGGCAACATTATCCGCTTGATATTGTCGGTAGTGCTTTATTAGGCAGTTTAACAAGCATAATCGTCAAATGGGGTACGAATAAAGTGAAACTGTAAACGGTGGGGATTTTCGACCATCCACCACCGTTTAATACTTTTGAGTTTCAACAAATGCAATGATTTTTTCATTTAACTTCGAAGCTGCCTTTGTAGGGATTTGGTGTTTTTCTTTATCTAATAACACTAAATCATTAAAAGGCAGCTCTTTATGTAGTAAATGAGCATACTTATGAAAGGATTGATCCTTCGTACCATAGACAAGCAAAACGGGTAAATTAATTTTATTTAGCTGTTTCGTACAATTAAAGCTTAAACTATATCGATAATACTGTTCAATATTCCTCGCATCTCCAAATGAAGACTCTTTATACATCTTTTTAAAAATTTGGCGTGTGTTTGAATTCCCCCAAGTAATAGCAAATGACAAAACAGGAATGAATTTTGATTTAGCTAGTTTGCCTGCTAAAGAAATCCTTTGTTTTAAAAACAAGTCGTTAACTTCTGACATTCCACTAATCACGATTCCTCCTAGCGCTCTACTTGCGTTACTCAGCAAAAACTCCAAAACAATTGAACCTCCAGTTGAATAGCCACATATAAATGCTTTCTCTATTTCTAAATAGTCTAGAAGGTATATAAGATCTTTCACTATAAGCGGGTATGTTATAGTCTGTTTTGAATACCCGCTTCTCCCATGACCTTTAATATCAAAGGTAATTACTTTAAATGTCTGAGACAATTCCTCTACTTGATATATAAAATTTGCACTTGTAAGTAATGGAGGATGAATGAAAACAATTGGTGTTCCCTCACCCTTTACCGAATAATATAAATTCGTACCATCTATTTCGATTGTTGGCATCCCTTTCACCTCAAAAAAACACATACGTGATGTTGTAACTCTTTAAAACGTGCATTAAATAGTATGTATTTTTATAAGCTTTAACATTCTTTTTTGACCTCTTCCATTAAATAGTTTACAAACTGATTATCGCTTACGAGCCATGCTGTGCGCGCTCTCTTTAAAAAAAATTCACCTTCTTCAAAACTAGAAAAAGTTTGGTCTAACTTCATTTTATTTTTTTCAATCGCCCACTCATTTTCATTGGTAGCATATATAAGAAACATTTCATCCTTTCTATTACTATACATTGAACCAAATGAAGACTTCTTAACGTTAAAGCGATTTCGCTTCGCATCTTCTCGAAGTGGCTCCAAATGGAAAGTATCCTCCACGAAGTGTTTATGTGCTTCATTTGATAGAGAGCAACCCGATGCTTTTTCATGCCCTCCACCACCGAAATGACTAGCTATTTCAGAAACGTCAATATGATCATGAATAGTGCGTAATGCGATTCTTTTTCCACCCATATTCACAATTGCAATGAAATCCAGATGTGGGTATTCTTTTCCTAGTTCATTTCCTAGCTCCGAATGATACAATTCTGCATATACTACACCTGCTAAATATTCACCCACTTCTGCTTGAACGATCTCCCTTTTCTTCCTACGTATATATCGTTCGGTTTTATCTTCTTCCATGTGTAAAATCTTCTTCTCGAATTCATCGAAATCAAACGTATCACTTGTTTGTAGTCGATGAATCATTTTCTCCTCAAACTCATCAATCGAAACTAAGAAAAAGAGCGCGTTAAGTCTCTTAGCCTTTATGTTATCGTTTTTCTCCCACTCCCATGTATCATACTGCCTAACCAATTCTACAAATTCGGTAATAGCATCCGTCGCTTTCAAGAGTTGATGCTCAACTAAGTACATATACAATAATGAAGTGGCAGACGTTAGCTTTCCCTCATCATCTTCTACCATTACATGCCCCCACTCGTAATCATTGAAATGCAAAGCCGTTTTATGATGATCAATCAGTTGAAGCTTCCCTTTTGACTGATAAAAATCATTCAGTTTTTTTTCATTTTCTTCATTAGGAGATAAATCTGTAATAAATAAATAAGTACTCTGGTTATCGTGCTCGAAGAAGTATTCAATCTCCCTATTAAGCGATGATACCGAGTTGTATCTAACTTTCACTTGTTTACCAAAAGCAAGTTTAGCTAAAATCCCACATCCAACGCCATCTAAGTCACTATGTGACAACAATTTATACATATTATTCACCTCTGAACGTAGTATGGTTTCCAAAGGCAAAAATTATTGATTGCTACCATTGTTTTTGAATATTTCATGAAAATTTATTTACATTTATATAAATGGATGCATTTTGAGGCCTATTTTATCTTTTATTACAAATTTAGGAATTGACCTTATGAAAAATCAATGATAAAATTCTAAATTATTCTAGGAGAATATTTTCTAAGATAGCTATAAAAAAATATGTAAGTAAGCGATGAATGCTATGGATCAAACTATAGCAGGAGCAGCTTCTGGAGAGACTGTAGTTTTTTGCAGCGCCGAAGGATTCACAATCTCAGGCAAAAGGACAGAAGAGTAACGAATATCATTTTGTTATTCTACGCCTAATGAGATTGGAACAAATTCCAATCTTTTTTTTATTGGCTTTAGAGCACGTTATACATGAAATGTCGTGTTTTTTTATAAGCCTACAAACAACATATGAGGTGATACAAATGAGTCAACGAAGAGCTATTGTAAGTGTTATTGGACAGGACCGAGTAGGAATTATTGCGCAAGTAACAAATATACTTGCTGAGAAGAATGTAAACATTTTAGATATCAATCAAACGATTTTGAATGACTTTTTCACAATGATGATGCTAGTAGATGTAGCAGATTTAGAAAACCTAGATAGTCTTCAGCACGAATTAACAACATTAGGTGAATCACTAGGTGTAACGATTAATATTCAACTTGCCGAAATTTTTAAAGCTATGCATCGTGTGTGAAGAAAGGAATGACAAACATGAATATCGCATTAAATGAAATGATGGAAACCATTCGAATGGTTCAGCTTGAGAACTTAGATATCCGTACAGTAACAATGGGTATTAACCTTAAAGATTGTGCCGATTCTGATTTTGAAAAAATGAACAAAAGAGTATTCGAAAAGATTACTACTTATGCAAAAGATTTAAAAGAAGTTGCTGAAGCAGTTGAAAAAGAAATGGGTATTCCAATTATTAATAAACGTATTTCTATTACTCCAATTGCTGAAATACTTGGACATGCTACAAAAGACCAAGCTGTTGAACTTGCTAAAACATTGGATAAAGCAGCTGTCCAACTTGGCGTTGACTTTATCGGTGGCTACTCAGCCCTTGTTCATAAAGGCATTTCAAAAAGTGACCAAACATTGATTGATGCCATTCCTGAAGCATTAAGTGTAACTGAGCGAGTATGTTCATCCGTTTCAATCGGCAGCACAAGAGCAGGTATTAATATGGATGCAGTGCGCCAAATGGGTGAAGTAATGAAGAAAGCTGCAGAACTAACTAGTGACAAAAACGGCTTAGGCTGCGCTAAACTTGTGGTATTCTGTAACCCTGTTGAAGACAATCCGTTCATGGCAGGAGCATTCCACGGTGCTGGTGAAGGTGAAGTAGTAATCAATGTCGGCGTAAGTGGCCCAGGTGTTGTATTAAGCGCGTTGAAACGTTATCCTGACGCAGATCTTGGTGAAGTAGCGGACGTTATTAAGAAAACAGCTTTCAAAATCACACGTGCAGGTGAGTTAATTGGAAGAGTGGTTGCAGATCGTCTTGGTGTACCATTCGGAATTATGGATTTATCACTTGCTCCAACCAATGCACAAAATGACAGCGTCGCTGAAATTCTTGAAGAAATCGGTTTAGAGAGCGTTGGGACACACGGAACAATCGCAGCATTAGCACTAATGAATGATGCGGTGAAAAAAGGTGGTGCGATGGCAAGTTCATATGTTGGCGGTTTAAGTGGTGCTTTCATTCCAGTAAGTGAAGACAACGGAATGATTCGAGGTATCCTTGATAACTCTCTTACCCTACCAAAGCTTGAAGCTATGACATGCGTGTGCTCTGTAGGTCTTGATATGATTGCCGTTACTGGAGATGCAACAGCTTCTACCCTTTCTGCCATCATTGCTGATGAAGCAGCGATCGGTATGATTAATAAGAAAACAACTGCTGTCCGAATCATTCCTGTTCCAGGTATGAAAGAAGGAGACATGGTTGAATTCGGTGGTTTATTAGGACGCGCACCAGTTATGGGCGTAAATCCATTCCACTCTGAGAAAATGATTCGTCGTGGTGGGCGTATTCCAGCACCACTTCAATCAATGATTAATTAACATACCGAAAAGAGGGGCTGTCCGAAAAGT
>NZ_JBALMO010000229.1:0-3603 GCF_036963345.1 Bacillus sp. JJ722 | reverse complement strand
GTAATAAGACATATAAATACCTCCTATAAATAATATTACATTATATGTAAAATGGTAGTTTTTGAAATAATAGAAAAGCCTTTTTATAGCTAGAAAAGGATGTTTTTGAGGAAAAAAAAGGTTGATTTAGTAGTGTGGGGTGATAGCATGCAGCAAATGCACTTGTTTGATCCAACCTTTAAACAACGGTTAGAGGAAATAGTGAATGAGCAGATTGAAGATTATTTTATCACTAAGTCTTTTGTAGTTAATGAGCAAGATAATCTTCATTTGCATTACTGTAAAGTGCTTACTAAGAAAAATGTATATGACGTTACAATCTCAGAGGATTACAATTATCAATCAGAAATAAATTATAAGTCAGATCGTAAGGAGTTTAATAAGTACGGTATTAGAGATTATTTCAAAAGACACGGTGCTATTTTTAAAAAGAACTATATTAGTTAGGAGGTTGTCAGTTTGAGAGAAATTAAGTTTCGAGGCAAATCTATTTTGAACAATATGTGGATTGAAGGTGCCTTCATAACGGATATAAGAGAGTTTAACAGAATTTGTGATAAAGCTTATATAATACCTCATTTGGAAAAACTTAAGGCTCCAATCGGAGTTATACCAGAATCAGTTGGGCAATACATGGGCCTGAATGATAAGAACAGCAAGGAGATTTATGAAGGGGATATTTTTACGCTCAATCGATATCCATTAAGAAAAGAAGATGGCTATGTAGGTGTTTGTTGAATATGACATAGATAGATTTTGGGGTGTAAGAACAATGAAAGCTAATTCAGGTGTTCGAGGTATCTCTGATGGAATTGCAGATGGAATGTATGAATTTTTGGATGATGGCATTGAAGTAATAGGTAATATTCATGACAATCCAGAGTTGTTGAGTTAGGAAACAAAAGAGTAATTATGTTACCAACTAAGTAAATTAGAGTATGGAAACTGAAGAATTATTGTGTTACCAAAAGAAAATCCTTCGGAAAAATGAAGGATGGATGATGTTGTTTATTCTTCTATACTAAAAGAAGCTGCAAGTTGAACGGAGCTTTCATTTGATTCTGTTTCTTGAGGATCGAAGGTTTTTAGTACACGATATTCTCCTGGTGTAAGTGCATTTTTAAAATGACTTAAATGAATAATTTCTGTTTTTTGGCTGCTTGGTTGAATTGAAAGACCTATACTTTCAAATGCAACATCCTTAAATGGGACGTAGTACCAAGCATTTTTTATCTTTTTTTCAATTGAGAAATCTCTTCCATAAAAATAATTAATAGAACTTTTATTATTTATAGTGATTTCAATGGTTTTTTTATTAGATTTTTCATCTATATGTCCAATTGAAAGTTCTAGTCCGTTTATTGAAGAAGGGATTTCTTGAATTTTCGATTTTACTTTTAAATGTTCGTCTTTATTAAGATTTGTACATGCTGATGTAAATAAACAGCATACTAATAGAAAAACAATAAATAATTTTGGATTACTCATGCTTAACCTCCTTAATAATAAGGCGATTATAAGTGGAAAAAGGTTACAAATAGTAATTGAGTTTTAGGAAACAAAAGGTTGATTATGTAGTGCGGATAGGTATTGCTTTGAAAGTAGAGGTTGATATAGAACGGGAGAACTAGATTGAACAGCCACTAAAAGAAGTGATGAAAGTATAAAAAACAGCCATGAAAATGGCTGTAGCTCTCAAAAGGGTGGCTAACAAAAGAAGGGGAAAAAGAAGGGAAAAAAGCAGTTACAGCGTCTTCTTCTACAACAGCATCTCCTTCTACAACAGCATCTCCTTCTGTGACATCTATCGCAGTCAAATGATTCGAAATCACATCTGCGACGTCTATCACAGCTTGATGATTCAGAATCACATCTTCTGCGTCTACGATGTCTATCACAACTTGATGATTCGGAAACGAATCTTTGAGACATAAACAACACAACCTTTCTTAAATATACTTTAAGGTATGTTGATTTAATGAAGATGCATAGTTGTATACCTAAAGATAAAATGAAATGGGCTTGTGTCCTATGAACTATTTATATTGAAAAAATGAAACGTTTTTTTGCCAGTAAATATAAAATATACGAAACACAAGGCTGAATTAGTTAAATGAATTTTATGAGACTAAAAGATGTTGAAGTGTATGGAGCAAATTTTTATAAATAAATGAATCCCATTCAATCTGAATGGGAAAAAGGAGATACAAGTTAAATTAAAAGAATTCTCTCCAGTTTAAAAAGGTAACAATATAACAACAATCACTCTCTCTATGAACATAAGTAATTGAAATACCTCCGGGAGAAAATGAAACAGTTGCTTTGTTTTTTATTCCTGAATTATTAATCATATAATGGAGTTTTTGATGGTCTGATTTGTGAGCTGCCGAGGTAATTTCCTGTGCAAAAGTGGGTAAGGATCTTATTTTCTCATTAACAATTTCAACATCGGATAATAATTGTTTTATATTTTCTGCTGAATTTTTAAGTGATTGTGGCTCGCTTGGTGGTAATGGTCTTTCTGAATCATACGTTTGGAGAAATGGATAGTCCACTTGATTAGGTTGAAATTGAATATAGGGCGTATAAGGTGAGTTATAAAAATAATACATGCTTTTACCTCCTAATTAAAAATCAATCCATATAGTGTATTGTCCTGCAAAGGAAAAAGTGTTCACATCAAAAGCTTTTTTCTAAAACACTTTTTAAAGAAAAAACATAAAGGGGACTGAATCCCCTTTGTTTACTTAATTAGAAAAGAGGTTTAGGCAGATTGTTAAGATGGGCGATAACCGGAATTTGTCCAATATGATATGCCTCATGTGTATATACATGATTAAATAACCAGTTTAGAGTTGGAGTCGACGGTGGGCGCCATCCGTCAGCATAGCTGGGCACTTTCACTAGTTCAATAAGTTGTGAAGCATCTAATTAATGAAGAATATCATCAGTATAGTTTCTAATATAGATATAACTTTCTAGAAGTTCCTTTGCAGTGCTGTGTTCATTAAGATTCAAAAGACAACTATCTTTTAACCAAATCTTATTTATCCAGTAGTCTTCACTGCATGATATATGTGCAATAATCCAGGCTATTGAATTATGATAAACATCGGATTTTTTAAACCAAGACTGTTCGTCAAGAGCTTCTAAGTATGGTATTAAGATTTTTCGAGGATCATTACGGTATGGGAATAACAAAGAACTCACCCTTTTTACTCCAATTATAATCTATTTTAATGAAACAAAAGGCTGAATATGTAGAACAGAAATTTTAAAATTAAAAAATCCCTTAAAGGATCAAGTTATTTTGAAAAGGGACATAATACCATTTGTTTTTTATCTTTTTTTCAAAATACGAAAATATAGTCCATAGGAATAATCATAGGAGTAATTGTTTTCTATTTTTATTTCAATCTCTTTTGCTTTAAGGTCAACATTCTGAATTGACATCTTTAGCCCGTTTTTTGAAACCGGTATGGTTTGATATTCAGCTTCCTCTTCAAGAATCTTATCTTTTTGTGGAAGTTGGCAAGCTGATAAATTAATACAGAAAATAAATAATAGAAATATAGATAATAATTTTGTTTTCACTCTATTCCA
>NZ_JBALMO010000228.1:0-3907 GCF_036963345.1 Bacillus sp. JJ722 | reverse complement strand
GGAGAAATATCGTACAGTTATTATAGTAGGAGAAGATGAAGTGAAAAAGAATCAAATTAGAGTAAAAGATATGATTACTGGAAATGAAAGGATTGAATTGTTTGATTTTAAATAATTAATGAAAGGATAAGTACTAGGAAAGAGCAAGATTTGATAATCACTGTATCAAATCTTGCTCTTATTTATTTAAAAAATCTTACTTTTCTCCACTCAATTCAACAAGGATTTTCGCTTGTGACTTATCGTTTGTTAAAGCTTCAAAACCTTTTTCAACGATATCATCTAATTGAATTTGAGCTGTAATAATACCTTGTGGTTTCAATTGCCCAGTACCCATTAAATCAACAGTTTGTTGGAATGTAGTAGGTGTGTAAGCAATAGACGATGTGATTTTCACACCAGTGTTTGTTAAATGAAGTGGATTCCATTCAATTGGTTTAGCAAATATAGATACGATCACCATTGTACCACGTGCTCTAGTAGCATCGATTGCTTGTTTGAAAGTTGGAGCTACACCAGCTACTTCAAATGTTACATCTACACCTTCAGGAACAATTGCACGAATGGCGTCTACAGCATTTTCCTTCCCAGAGTTAATGATATGAGTTGCTCCTAGCTCTAATGCTTTTTCTAGTCGAGTTTCAGATAAATCCAGAACGATAACTTTACTTGCGCCAGCAGCTTTCGCAGCAATAACAGTTAGTAATCCGATAGGACCTGCACCGAATACAGCTACTGTATCTCCAAACTTAAGATTTCCTTCTTTAACAGCTTGTACAGCTACTGCTGTTGGTTCAACTAGTGCACCATCTTGTAATGTTAATGTTTCGGGAAGAAGATAAATATTAGCTTCTGGAGCATTTGCAAAGGTTGTGAAACCACCATCACCGTGTAGACCGATAAAACTAAAGCCATCATAAATATCCAGATCTTCCGATTTATTACCATATGTAAGTGTAGGGTTGATTGCAACGCGATCACCTACTTTAAATTTTGTTACGTTTGATCCTACTTTTTCAATCACGCCTGCGAATTCGTGTCCCATAATAAGAGGAGCAACTTCTCCGGTTAAAGTATCCGCTTTCTCTGTTGGAACGAACACTGGTCCTTCTTGATATTCATGTAAATCACTACCACAAATACCTGCCCATGCAACACGTACTGTTACTTCATTGTCTTTTAAAGGTTTCAACTCTCTGTCTTCAATACGTAGATCTTTTTCACCATACCATACTGCCGCTTTCATAGTAAAACCCCCTAATTTTTTTAAAATTAATTATGTTAAAATAATTAATTTAATTTTAATTATACTAGATAAATTTATATTTTAAAGTTTTTTGTCCAAAAGGTAATATCAAAACAAATACACCCATTCATTTAGGGAAAGGGTGTATAGAAGATATTTGAGTGTAAACTTTATTTAGATAATGAAAATATCTTAAAAGTGAAATTGAACATTTGTTGTGATGTATGACAGGATGTTGGATTTTATAGGTTCTATTACCTTGTGGTAGCATTGATAATTTACCCAACTGGTTAAATGATGGTCGTATGGCCGAATTTAGCAGATAGGCTGATTGAATTGCCCCTGGCTTTCTCGTTTTATTTAAAGCTTGAATCATTCCTTCTGTGGTCTCGATTCCTATTCCGTGGCCAAAATATGTACCATCACCTAGAACAACGGCATTTTCTCCTCTCCACCAAGAGGCTTCTGGATCAACATCTGGATTATTAAAGTAAACAACATCGCCAGGCAAGAAATGATTTGTATCAAAGGTTTGTAATCCGAGATCAGAATCAGAATGCCAGCTATATAAATAAAGGTTTTGGAATAATTGATTAAATAAATATTCTCCAATGGTATTTAATACAGCATGGTAATAAATGATCAAAATAGCCGTGGCACATTCAAAGGCATATTGTGAGCTATTGTTGTATATATCATGAATTGCCATAGATGATTTTATTCCAGGCTTCAGCAAGAACCCACCAGTTTTAGTTATTTGCCAATATTGAGGATTAGCACGTGAGTTTTCAAAGACTTCAAATGCCGCTTGACCTTGATTCATTGCTTTTGCACTTTCAATAATGTTTTTCCGTAACTTAAGTTCAAAGGCTAACTCATTGATGGAGTGATATGAATGAATGGAAGGGTCTGCAAGCATTCGTTGGATTATAACACTTTCAATACTACCAGTTGGCCACATGCCACTTTGTTGGAAAGGCACACCAGATATTTGTATCATACTCTCCCTCATTCCAAGTTTAAGTATATGCTATTAACTAGTGTATTTTGTGTTGCACTTTTATATGAATTATCACGAAGAATAATCTGTCAATTTTAAATTTGAACTATTGATGTGAATTTTAAACAGGCTATTATTAATGCGAGAAATACGATTTTTATGATTATTGGCAATGTTTTTATTTGTTGTTAAAATGAATATATTACATGTATTGAATGGAACCGGAATATTATTTTTATTTCAAATCTCATTTTGAAAAATAAGATTGTAATAGTGTTTATTGCACTACAATCTTATTAGAAGTGGTGAAATGCAAAATGTATACCGTCCTTGGAGGAGTATTAAATGAACCGATTAAAAGAAAAGATTGCTATAGTTACGGGCGTGAGCCGTTTGCAGGGGATTGGAGCAGCTATTTGTAAGGAATTAGCTATCACAGGATATCATATATTTTTTACATATTGGACAGAGTATGATAAGAAGATGCCTTGGAGTATTGAACGAGATGAACCATTGAAATTAAAGGAGGAGTTAACACAAAAAGGTGTTAAAGTGTCATGCATGGAGTTGGATTTGTCTCAGCATGATGCACCTGAACAACTGATAAGTAGAGTCATAGAACAACTTGGTTACCCCGATATTTTAATTAATAACGCTGCATACTCAACAAATAACGACTTCTCTAATTTAACTGCAGAAGAGTTAGATAAACATTACTTGGTCAATATTCGTGCAACTACTTTACTAAGTAGTAGATTTGCTCAAGGGTTTCATAAGAAATCTGGTGGAAGAATTGTCAATATTACATCAGGTCAATTTCAAGGACCAATGCCAGGTGAATTAGCATATGCAACAACCAAAGGGGCTGTCGATGCTTTGACTATTACATTATCAGCCGAAGTAGCACCATTAGGTATAACAGTAAATGCAATTAATCCAGGCCCTACGGACACAGGTTGGATGACAGAAGAAATCAAAAGTGAATTAAAACCGATGTTTCCTTTTGGACGAATAGGGGTACCGAGCGACGTTGCGAAAACCGTAAAATTTCTTGTGAGTGAAGAAGCAGATTGGATTACAGGCCAAATCATTCACTCAGAAGGTGGTTTTAAAAGGTAAAAAAGGAAAGCTTCTGTTTTTTTGAATGGGCATTAAAAGTCTTTGTCCAAATTATTAATACTTTTTAAGGGAGTGGGAGAATGTTTCCAATCTTAGAAACGGAACGGTTAACCTTTAGAGAATTAGTTGAAGATGACGCTAGTGTTATTTTAAATTGTTTTTCAAATGCTGAGGTATTGCGTTTTTACGGACAAAAACCACTATCAAGTATAGATCAAGTGAAACAAATCATTAGCAACTTTTCCACTAATTATAATGATAAACGTGGTATTAAATGGGGAATTGAACATAAAGAAACAGGTGTAATTATTGGAACAATCGGAATTCAAGAATGGTCACTTGAGCATAAACGAGCAGAAATAAGTTATGCCCTTTTTCCAGAGAAATGGGGAAGCGGTTATGCGAGTGAAGCTGTAAAAAAGATCATTTCCTATGGTTTTGAAGAACTTGGTTTAGAGCGAATAGGGGCAGTTGTTTTTATTGAAAATAGTGCTTCTAATAAATTATTAACAAAATTAGGTTTTGTAAAAGAAGGAATATTG
>NZ_JBALMO010000227.1:0-2472 GCF_036963345.1 Bacillus sp. JJ722 | reverse complement strand
TGTGACCATGGCAGAATGCGTTCCACTTCTTCTTTGCTCGCTAAATCGATTTTGGGCATGATTTCAAACAAGTACCGAAGATAATGGTAGGGGCTCAGCCCATTCTCTTTTGCCGTTTCGTTTCAACCAGACTATACATAATGGCACTTCCTTTGGCACCTCTCGGTGTATTGGAAAACATCGAGTTCTTTCTCCCAATCACAAACGGTTTTATGGAACGTTCGCTTTGATTATTATCGATTTCCAGACGACAACTAACGAGTTAATAGTGATAATTATGCTTCCCGTATAGTAAAAGTTAATGTAAGGGGTAGATATAATGCTGAAGAATGGGAAAGAAGGCACGTTAAATATATAGAGGAAAAAGTAACTAAGAAGAAGTTAGACAGAAATTTTCATAGACGACCTTAACTATTAATAGAGAAAATACAAATTTTGTTAATGACATAATAAAGAACTGAAGATTAACCGGTTCTACTGTTCAAGGAGGTAAGATAAAGTTGAGTGAGAGAATTGTAAATATTGGAGATGTGTTTGCTTTAAATTTACCAAATGGTGAATTTGGGGCAGTAAGAGTTTTAAATAAGAGTGATAAAGCTCACCTTTTAGCTACAACACCGTATATGGAACCTGAGCTTCCTTCAATTGATAATGAGATTTTAGGAGAGATTCTTGTAGAAAATCGGTTTTATTGTAACAATAGTAGGGCTTTAATATGGGTTGATGGTAGTGCCCCTGAGAATTTCATTTATATTGGGAACATACCATTAACTAAAAAGGAGAAAAAAATACATTGGAACTCATTCGGAGAACAGTGGAATGATTCCTGTGGTGTAGAAGCCTATCTTGAATGGCGCTGGGAAAATGATAGAGATAACTTTGTAAAAGAAATTGAAACAGGAGGAAATACTGCTACTATAAACAACTCCAATAATAAAAAAACGAGTCAGATGATGAAAGATGAAACTTTTTGGTCCATTATTTCACAACTGGATTTTAATGCTGAATGTGATGATGATATAATAGAACCAGCAATTGAAAGATTAGCAAATTTAAGTATACAGGACATAAAGCAATTTGAAGAAGCGTTAGCTTATAAACTATACTTATTAGACACAAAAAAACATGCACAAATGTCTTGTAATGAACAAAGCCCAGATTATTTATCTGCAGATTTATTTTTATACATTAGATGCTCGGTAATAAATAAGGGAAAAGAATTTTTTGAAGAAACTCTTAAAAATCCAAGTAATATGCCAAATGATGAAGATTTTGAACCGCTATTATCAATAGCTTCTGAAGCGTATACTAGGAAAACAGGGAACGAATTTGACTATATTACAGAATATGACTATTAGTCTTTTTCAAATGACGAAGGTTGGAAGTAATAGCAAATATACTAATAACTAATGATAACTGAAGTAGGTGGTGAAAAAATGTACATTTTTCCACCACCTACTTCTATTTTTTGATTTTAAACATCTGTTATTAATCCATTTAGCAGAATGAACTTTAAATTAGATAAAAAATAAAAAAGCCATCGAATCATTCTTTGGTCATCTGAAAGACGAGGTAAACAGAAAAGCGTGTAAGACTTTAGAGGAACTTCAACGTGAAATAGACAAGTATATCCGCCACTATAACCATACTAGATATCAATGGATCCTAAAAAAGATGACTCCTGTACAATACAGAAATCATTTTCTTCAGGCTGCTTAATCCCTTTTTTCAAAATGTCTTCATGCAACTTAATCGTGACCTAAAATCCTTTAAAAGTCAGAGTATTAGATTACGTAAAATAAACTAATGACAACTTAAACTTGACCTATTGCGATACAATTAGTTTTTTTGAAATACAACTTAAAAGAGACTTAGACAAATAATAAAGGTAATGTTATTAGTTTAACAATATTTTGTAGGTCAAGACTTAGTTGTTCATGTCATAATTAAGATGTATAGGTCACGAACAAGTTGTCACACAACACAAAAGCAAGGGGAGGTGATTTTAATCTTTTGTCAATTGTACGTAAAATATTGATTTTACAACCAATCGAAAATAAGCTTACTAAGCATTACAATATTTTTTTGTTTTATTAAATGTAAGTTGTACGCTGTTAAAAGTAAGTGATACTCTTGGTATGTCAACACTAAACTGGACAAAAATTATAAGGTCTGTTGCTTGAATTCCACTGGTGTTAAATAGCCTAGTGTTCCGTGAATTCGAATGTTATTGAACCAATGAACATAATCATCAAGTTCTAGAGCGAGCTGTTCAAGAGAAGAGAAATGAGCTCCGTTAGCGAATTCTGTTTTAAATACCTTAAACGTTGCTTCAGCCACAGCGTTATCATAAGGGCATCCTTTCATGCTCAGTGATCGTTGGATACCGAATGTTTCAAGACTCTCTGAAATTAGTTTGTTATCAAACTCTTTCCCTCGGTCTGTATGAAACATTTTGACATCATTCAAATT
>NZ_JBALMO010000226.1:0-3455 GCF_036963345.1 Bacillus sp. JJ722 | reverse complement strand
AATTAACAAGGGATTATGAAACTACTATACTTTGTTTAAGTTCTTTATTAGATTTCTTTCTGAAATTCACGCAATTATTTCTCAAAAACAAGCTGTAACATTTTTCTTCGACTATACTACATTCGTGTAGGGTCTTCTTATACATATATACATCATTGTTTCCTATATAGATGATGTTCAATGTACGAGTAGATATCCCTGTTTTCATATATCCCCCCTTTGCATCAAACTAAAACAAGTATGTATATATGAAAGTCACCGAACACGCTTATTAAATTTTGCTTAAACTCCCTACAATACTTTCTAAAAATTTAGTTTTTTCAAAAAGTATTAATCTTAAATTACCACCAATCCATCATAGTATCAAATAAAATTTCCAATAATTCAAAAAATTATCCCTATAAGTATGTTATTAAATACAATTTTATCACATTTCCTTGTTTTAATAGCTACTTATAGGGATTGTTTTTCTATATTACAAAGTCCATAAATACTTTGAATTCCTTCGGCTTAGCAAAAACCACTTCACCAATTCGCAACTCAAGTTGATCTACATTCTCTTTCGAAAGTTCCAGTTCAATATATTCACCATTATCATTTCTTTTCAACTCTATCCTAACTGTCGGTCCTACAGCATGAATATGTTTGACAGTCGCTTCAATTGATGCCACATCTGATGCTATCCTTTCAATGCTAAAATGATGAGGTCGAATATATCCAAGCCCGTCACCATCTATAACATTATGCGGCTCTGGTATTTCTAATTGATAATCTCCAGTTTGCAGACGACCATTCCGAACTTGACCAGAAAATACATTTGCACTTCCTAAGAAATCATATACAAAAGGATTAACAGGTTCATTATAAACTTCTTGTGGTGTTCCTATTTGCTCGATTCGTCCATTATTCATAATCACGATTCGGTCTGCTACATCTAATGCCTCCTCTTGATCATGTGTAACAAATACACTTGTAATCTTAAAGTCATTATGCAAATGCCTTAACCAACGCCGAAGCTCTTTACGTACCTTTGCATCAAGTGCGCCAAATGGTTCATCTAATAACAATACTTCTGGCTCTACTGCTAAAGATCTGGCAAGAGCAACACGTTGCCTCTGCCCTCCAGAAAGCTGATTTGGGTAGCGGTCTGCAAAATTCTCCAACTTCACTAACTGAAGTAGTTCTAATACTTTTGCTTTAATTTCATCCTTTGATGGTCGAAACCTCTTTGGTCTTACTTTTAAACCATATGCGATGTTTTCAAAAATTGTCATATTTCGAAATAGAGCATAATGTTGAAAAACAAACCCAACCTTCCGCTTGCCAACATGTGTATTTGTTAAATCATGTTGATTAAAAAGAACTTGACCTGAATCAGGGTGCTCTAATCCCGCAATGATCCGTAATAGCGATGTTTTACCCGACCCAGAAGGCCCTAATAAAGCGACTAATTCTCCACTTTTAATATCTAAATCTATCTCATGAAGAATGTTTGTATTTCCAAAAGACTTTGAGATATTTTGTATTGTAATTCCCATAACTGTTACTCCTTTTCACCCTACTTTTGATGAATGATACTTTCCTTTCCATTCTAAATAGTTCTTGATAATTAACGTAATTATTGCAACAACAGACATTAGGGAAGCAACTGCAAACGCCGCTGCAAATTGGTATTCATTATAAAGAATCTCAATATGAAGTGGCATCGTATTCGTTAACCCCCTAATATGTCCTGACACAACAGAAACCGCTCCAAATTCACCTATTGCTCTCGCATTACATAGGATTATGCCATATAATAAACCCCACTTAATATTAGGTAAAGTAATATGAAGAAACGTTTGTAACCCACTTGCCCCAAGGACAACAGATGCTTCTTCCTCTTGTGAACCTTGATTTTGCATGAGCGGTATTAGCTCCCTAGCTACAAATGGAAATGTGACAAATAAAGTAGCAATGACAATACCAGGAACAGCAAATATAATTTTTAAATCATAGTCAGCAAGCCACGGACCTAGCCAACTATTCGCTCCAAATAATAAGATGAAAATCAAGCCCGCAATTACAGGTGATACCGCAAATGGTAAATCAATTAAAGTAATTAATAAGTTTTTTCCTTTAAATTCATATTTTGATATAGCCCAAGCTGCTGCTACACCGAATATAGCATTGATCGGTACCGTAATAAGAACAACTAGCAATGTCAGCTTAATGGCCGATAAAGCATCGGGATGCGTAATGGCAGAAAAATAGACTTCTACTCCCTTTTCAAAAGCCTTCACAAAAATCGTAATCAGAGGCAATAACAAAAACAGTAGAAGAAAAAGGAGAACAATACTGATTAATAGTATTCTTATAAATAATGGCTCCGTTGTATTTGGAGTGGGAGCTGGTTTATGATTTTTATCTGGCTTCGTACTAAGTTCAAGCTCCATTTTATCGCCTCCTTCCAGTTGGTTAATAAAGATTTCAACTATACATTATGGCTGAATATATCTTCTATTCGTCCACCATTGTAATAGATTAATAAACAGAAGAATAATAAACGTAAAAATGAGCATAACCGCAGCAATAGCAGTAGCTCCAACATAATCATATTGTTCAAGCTTCGTCATAATAATTAATGGTGTTATCTCCGTTTTATACGGAGTATTACCTGAAATGAAAACAACTGAACCATATTCCCCTAATGAGCGAGCAAATGACAAAGCAAATCCCGTTAGAATAGCTGGAATCAGTTCAGGAAAGATCACCTTACAGAAAGTTTGCCAACGACTCGCTCCTAAGATTGAAGACACTTCTTCTACTTCTTTTTCGATATTTGCTAAAACTGGCTGAACCATTCGCACGACAAAAGGTAAACCAATAAAAACAAGCGCAACCATTATACCTATTGGTGTAAAGGCAATCTTAAACGAAAGAAATTGACCAATCCAGCCGTTCGTTGAATATAAAGACGTTAGTGCAATACCTGCAACTGCTGTTGGTAAAGCAAATGGTAAATCAACTAAACTATCAATGATTTTTTTCCCTGGAAACTTATATCGTGTCAACACCCAAGCAATCAGTAGTCCAAATACACCATTCAAACATGCTGCAATAAAAGCAGTACCAAAGCTCAATTTATATGAAGCAATCGCTCTAGGGTTTGTTACTGTTTCCCAAAAGTCATTGAAACCTAATGACATTGAATTCAAAAAAACCATCGATAGCGGAATTAATACCAATACACCCAAATACAAGATGGTTAATCCCATCGTTAAACCAAAGCCAGGTAATACTGCATTTTTCTTCGCTTTTATTACTCTAGTACTCTTCAAAATCCCACTCCTCTACGAAAAATGCATGTGTCCTCTTATACCACTCTTCTCCATTTAACTTGGCTTCGGACATCGATAAAGTGAAAATTTAATCGGTGGAGGTGTTCGTCCATCCACCACCAATTATTAGTTGAA
>NZ_JBALMO010000225.1:16867-23148 GCF_036963345.1 Bacillus sp. JJ722 | reverse complement strand
AATTACAAATACTTACGGCTTCATAATATTAAATATTCTGTTTGAAAGGTGATGATGTAGAGTGAAGAAATTACTGATTATCAAAACGGGTACATCGTTTTCATCAATTGTAGAGCAACACGGTGACTTTGAAGATATGATCATCCGCACTAGCGGTATTTCTGCAGAAGATGTCGTTATTGCAAATGTTTATGATGATATGACATCATTGCCAAGTACTGAGCAGATCGCAGCAATTATCATAACTGGCTCGCATGCAATGGTCACAGAGCGGGAAGAGTGGAGCATTCAATTAATGCAATGGCTACGTGATATAAGGTATATGCAAATACCTACGTTAGGCATTTGCTATGGTCATCAATTAATTGCAGAAGCTTTTGGTGGAAAAGTTGGCGATCATCCGAAAGGAATGGAAATTGGTACAACGAAAATACAATTAACCGAAGAAGGAAGTCAGGATCGTTTATTAGCTATCCTTCACGATACGTTCTATGGGCATGTTACTCATAGACAAACGGTTCTTGAACTCCCTAAGGAAGCTCGGGTTCTTGCATATAATCAATTCGAACCGTATCATGCTTACGTGATTGATAATCATATTTGGGGAATACAGTTCCATCCAGAATTCTCGGAAGAAATTATGCGTGTGTACATTGATCAACAGCAAGAAAAGCTGTTAGCCGAAGGCCATTCGATTCGGGCATTACATCAATCAGTTTGTGACCATCCTTTTGGAAGATTTCTACTAGATCATTTCATTAACTTAACAGAATTGCATGTAACGAGTCCATCTATTGGTTGGACGATATTTGCTAATACAGGAGAGTAAAAGATTAATTATATAAGAATAGTAATGATGAGTACTTCACTAGTAAAAAAAGCATTAGATTTATCGAAACAAAAGAGGAATCGAGTATGTAAATCCGTTTCTTAGCATCTATATTCATGTCTGACAGCAGAGAACAATGACTAAGTATTGTGGGTTATCGTTGAAGTGGAGTGAAAGGCTGTTGTAAGGCTAGAATCATTAAACTGATGAATTTGAAGCGGCTATACACCGAACAGTCGCTCACCGTTTCAATGAAAATGGATTATGATACATTTGTGCTATTCATTTAGATGAATGTTATAAAATATATTAGCATAATTTATCTGAATAGTACAATAAAATATCCTTGACATTCAATGATAAAGAACTTACTGTTTAACATAAGAATCGAATATGTAGCTAGGGGTGCCTTTTTGGCTGAGAGATGATTATTTCATTAACCCTCAATACCTGATCTGGATCATACCAGCGTAGGAAAGCATGTACTCTTTATCTTTATCAAGTTTATGAGGATAAGAAGCTATTTTCCTATGTGGAGAATAGCTTTTTTTACGTAGAAAAGCGTTTTCCATGCAATTCGTTTCTTATGTAGTTCGTAATTCAAGGAGATGATTCATTGAGAAACTATGGCGTAGCAACTTTAACGATTGCAGGTTCTGACTCGTCGGGTGGAGCGGGGATTCAAGCAGATTTAAAAACATTCGCTGCCATTGGTACGTATGGTATGAGCGTTATTACAGCTGTAACAGCTCAAAATACACAAGGAGTATCTTTAGTAGAGGACTTGAGCGCGGAAATGGTACAAAGACAAATACAAGTAGTTCTAGATGATATTCCTCCACAAGCGATTAAGATTGGCATGGTATCAAGTGCAGAGATTATAAAAGTCATTACAGAGACGTTAGTACAATATGATGTGCCATATTTAGTTGTTGATCCAGTTATGGTATCAAAAAGCGGTTGTGCACTTCTAGCCAGCGAAGCAAAAGAAGCGCTTATGTCAAAGCTAATACCAATGGCTTTCATTGTAACTCCAAATATTCCGGAAGCAGAAGAAATAACAGGTATGAAAATTAGTTCTTTAGAGGACATGAAGAAAGCAGGTCAAATAATACGTTCATTAGGACCTCAATACGTTTTAATAAAAGGTGGACATTTAACAGGGGATGCCACTGACATATTAATTGGTGAGCGTGGAATTGAATTTTATTACAACGAACGATTAAATAATCTGAATACCCATGGAACAGGTTGTACACTTTCATCGGCTATTACCTCTTATTTAGCTTTAGGTTATAACGTAGAAGAAGCGGTAGCGAAAGGGAAGAAATATATCACAGAGGCAATTCGATATAGTTTTCCAATTGGCTCGGGAATTGGTCCAGTTCATCATTTTTATCAATTCGAAGGAGAAAAAGTAAATGGGAATTCATAAAATGAGCGGTTTAGTTAATGAAGTAATTAAGCACAATCCTTTGATTTTGCATTATACAAATGAAGTAACCATCAATGACTGTGCAAATGCAACACTTGCGATAGGCGCTAGTCCAATTATGGGTGATGCCATTGAAGAAGTGGCGGACTTAATTACCATTAGCGACGCGGTTGTTCTTAATATTGGTAAGATGCATTCCACGCAAATTCCCGTATATTTAGAAGCTGGTAGAATTGCAAATTCATTGCAGAAACCACTTGTTTTAGATCCAGTAGGTGTATTTGCAAGTAAGCAAAGAACAAAATTTGTTGAAGAAATCATGAGTAAAGTGAAATTTGATGTTATTAAAGGTAATTCGGCTGAAATATTGTCTATGGCTGGGTTAGAAGCAAACGGAAAAGGCGTAGATGCATCTGATGATATAGAAATTGATGTAAGTAAATTACAGAATTTTGCGAAATATATTCAAACGACGATTGCTGCGACTGGAAAAATAGATTTTATAACGGATGGTGAAAGAACGATTCAAATCCATAATGGTTCACCTAAGTTAAAGTCAGTAACTGGAACAGGTTGCATGACAGCTAGTTTAGTAGGAAGTTACTTAGGTGTAACAAATGATTCCTTCAAAGCAGCAACAATGGGTGTGTTGTCCATGTCACTAAGTGGGGAGTTAGCCAATCATAACGATCCAGCAATCGGGACATTTAAAGTGCAGTTGTTTGATGAAATGTACCGATTAAATACAGAAGTAATAGAAAACTATGCAAAGGTGGAAATGCTATGAATTTAACAGATGTTTTATTACAGCAATCTAAACAAATTTGGACTGATTACTTACAGCATCCGTTTATTACAGAGATGGGAAACAATACATTAGACCGTAAGAAGTTTGAGCATTATTTAATTCAAGATTATTTGTATTTAAAGGAATATTCGAAAGTGTTTTGTATGGGAATGATTAAGTCTAAAACAATTGAAGATATGCGATTTTTTCATCAAGCAGCGGGCGGTACATTTGAATATGAAACAGCTGTTCATATTAATTATTTAAAGGGGTTCGGCTATTCAATTGAAGAGCTAGAGCAGCAAGAAGTGGAGCTAACAACGGAAAGTTATACAAGTTATATGCAAGGTGTCTGTTTAAAAGGAGATTTGAAAGAAATCGTGGCAGCGGTGCTCCCTTGTATCTGGAGCTATAACTATATTGGTCAGCATATTGTTGAAAATTACGATATTGATGAAAATCATTTTTATAAGCAATGGATTGACTCTTATAGCGGAGAAGAATTTACTCAACTAAATGTTGTATGGATTGAGTACTCTAATCGATTATTTGCTGATAGTTCTCTAGAAGAACAAGCTAAATTATGTGAGATATTCAAGAAAGCGAGTCTCTATGAATTACATTTCTGGGACATGGCGTATGAAGAAGTGGCAGAGGTTGTGAAGTAAGGAGGAGTCAATTTGTTTCAACAAAATAAAGAATTGTATCTAGTGACAGATTCAAAAATTTTAGAGGGAAGGATTTTTCTTTCATGCATAGAAGCAGCTTTGCGGGGTGGCGTTAAAATCGTTCAATTGAGAGAAAAGCATTGTTCGGGTCGAGAATTTTTGGAAAAAGCAATTGCGTTAAGAGAATTAACTCATAAATACGGGGCTCATTTTATCGTTAATGATCGGATTGATATTGCCCAACTGGCGGACGCTGATGGTGTACATATTGGTCAAAGTGATATTACAGTAGCGGGTGTTCAAAAATTAATGGGCAATGATAAAATCATCGGAGTTTCGGTTAATGATGTTGAGAAAGCCTTACAAGCACAGCGTGAAGGGGCAGATTATATCGGTGTAGGAGCGATGTTTTTAACAACTACGAAGGAAAATGCACGTACAATTGATATGGGAATGCTTCAATCGATACGAGAAGCTGTCGATATTTCAATTGTGGCAATAGGTGGAATCAAATTGAACAATTTGGATGAAATAAATCTTCAATACGTAAATGGAGTTGCTGTTGTTTCTGCCATTTTAGGTGAAGAGGATATATATGGTGAAACAAAGAAATGGGTTCACCGATTAGGTTAGGATGTAATAAAAAACGTTCATTGAGATATTATGAACGTTTTTTGATGTTTCGAAGCATATTAATTTAAAAGTAGCTATAATAAAAATATGTTACTATGACATATTTTTTTAGGAGTGGCTAGAATGAGCAACATGAAAATTTTAATTGTAGAAGATACGGAAACTCTGCGAAATGAGTTGAAAGAGTTTTTATCGAATTATGGTTATGCTGTAGAAGCGCCAAATGATTTTCAAAATATCATGCAATATGTGAATCAAGAAGATGTTCACCTTATTTTATTAGATATTAATCTGCCTGTCTTTGATGGCTATTATATTTGTAGAGAAATTCGTAAAACGTCTCAAGTACCAATCATTATTGTAACGAGCAGAGATAATGAGGTAGATGAGTTAATGAGTATGAATCTTGGGGCAGATGATTTTGTGACAAAACCGTATAATACACAAATCCTTTTAGCACGTATAGAATCAGTATTAAAGCGTACATACGCTAAGCAAGAAGCATCCATTTTAAATTATGGCGCTTTAAAATTAGACTTATCGAGCGGCTCGATTTCTCATCAAAATCAACTTGAGGAATTAACAAAGAATGAATTGAAAATATTGCATTGCTTGATGAAGAACAAAGGTAAGATTGTATCTAGAGAAGAATTAATGGAATATTTATGGTCATCAGATTTGTTTATTGATGACAACACACTATCTGTAAATATTACTAGATTGCGTAAAAAAATTGAGGGTATCGGTATGGAAAATCCTATCGAAACAAGACGAGGTCTTGGGTATATTATGTCATGAAGTTAAGAGACTATATGAAAGAAAGAGCTGTTTTTTTGATTGGTAATGTAGTTTTATTTATCTTCGTGGCAATCTTTCTATGGTTAATAAAAGTACAAGGCGTAGTCATAGTCATCGTATGGTTTGGCTGGTTTGGTCCATTAGCCATTTCATATATATCAGATTTTGTGAAGAAAAAAAGATTCTACGGTACGTTGGAGACTAATTTAGAAACATTAGATCAAAAGTATTTGTTGTCTGAAATTATGGAAGAGCCAGGTTTTCTCGAAGGACAAAAGGTTTATGATATTTTAAAAACGACAGATAAACAAATGCATGAGCATGTAAATAGCTATAAGAATAAGCAAACTGAATACCGAGAGTATATTGAAGCATGGGTACATGAAATTAAAACACCGATTGCAACAAGCAAGCTTATGCTAGAAAATCAAAAAAATGAAGCTACTAAAGGTGTTATAGAAGAACTAAATAAGATAGAAGATTATGTAGAGCAAGCTCTATATTATGCGCGCAGCAATAGTGCTAGTAAAGATTATCTTGTGAAAGAATTTGATTTAAAGGCATGTGTTTCAAAAGTCATTAAACGTAATGCCAAGTCATTCATACATAAGAAAATACAGCTTGAATTAGCTGAAATGGATGAGGTCGTATTTAGTGATGAAAAGTGGGTTGAATTTATTATTAACCAAATCATTGTAAATGCGATCAACTACAGCTACAAAGCGGATAGCAAAATTGAAATTTCTGTAAAAAAATATGAAAACAATCTTGTGTTAAGCATTGTGGATAATGGTGTCGGCATCGGTGAAAAAGATGTAGGGCGTGTATTTGAAAAAGGCTTTACAGGTGAAAATGGTCGTTTATATAGAAAATCCACGGGTATGGGATTATATATTTGCAAAACTTTAGCAGATAAATTGCATTTAGGCCTGAATCTTTCGTCTACAAAGGATGTCGGTACAGAAGTAAATATTATCTTTCCAAAAAGTAAAATACTATTATTAGAGTCCTGAAGTCAGGACTCTTTTTTTGTCCAGCTCCAGCGGTCAGCGACTAGTGGGCTTCGCTCTCTTCCCTATGATAAGCCAACAATGAAATGCGGAATTGGCCCGTTAGCCCCGACAAGCATAA
>NZ_JBALMO010000225.1:1556-16832 GCF_036963345.1 Bacillus sp. JJ722 | reverse complement strand
ATTTCCGGAAGAGAGATGACTTATGACTCGAGGAGCTGGCCGATGAAGCTAGACACATCGAATCGCTTCATTCTTCGTGTTTCCTTTATCTCAGTCAGAGGGCTCCATCCCATACATCGCTAAATGACCGCTTCCGCTTTTCTTGTCTAGCCTTACACCTGCCATGCTTGGTCATAAGCCAATCCGCTTTGGAAACCAAGAGCGGGTTTCCAAGAACGGCTCGTCTTATGCCTGCCGCATGGCTGAATTGTTTTTAAAACAATTCACCGGTGCCGGCATTTCGCTGTACTCTTACAAAAATGTAAGGTTATCGAAATGTAGAGCAATATGTATTTTCCTTGATAAGAGTTACACTAATATCAACAAGAAAAGGAGAATGATATGTATGACTAATGTTCTTAAAGTAGATAGTATTGAAAAGTATTTTGGTAATAAAGGTAATGTAGCGAAAGCGATTGATCATATAAGTTTTGAAGTAGAGAAAGGCGAGTTCGTTGGGATTATGGGTCCTTCAGGGAGTGGTAAAACAACTTTACTGAACTGTATTTCAACGATTGATACCGTTACGACAGGTAACATTCAAATTAATGGACAAGATATCACAAAGTTAAAAGCTGGTAAGCTAGAGAAGTTTCGTCGTGATGAGCTAGGCTTCATCTTCCAAGACTTTAACCTGTTAGATACGTTAACAGCTTTTGAAAATATTGCAATTGCATTAACGATCCAAGGACGCAAGCCATCGGAAATTACGAAGTTAGTAGAAGAAGTGGCTGCTAAGTTAGAAATCACGTCTGTATTAAATAAATTTCCTTATCAAATGTCAGGTGGACAAAAGCAGAGGGTAGCTTCAGCTCGTGCAATTGTAACGAATCCAACGTTAGTATTAGCGGATGAGCCAACGGGGGCACTTGATTCGAAATCAGCACGATTACTATTAGATTCATTTGAAAAGTTAAATAATGACTTACAAGCAACGATTCTAATGGTAACGCATGATGCTTTCACTGCTAGTTATGCGAAACGCATTCTTTTCATTAAAGACGGCAAGATTTTCAATGAGTTAATTCGTGGAAATGATTCAAGAAAAGAATTTTTCAATCGCATTATTGAAGTTGTAACACTTCTTGGAGGGGATACTAATAATGTTCTTTAAATTATCAGTACGAAATGTCAAAAGAAGCTTTAAAGATTATTTTATCTATTTTTTAACGCTTACTTTTGCCGTTTGTATTTTTTATAGTTTTAATTCACTGTCTGACCAAAAGGCAATGCAGGGTATATCAGGTAGTGTATCAGAAAATTTACAGATGTTAACACAACTGATCTCTATGATTTCAGTCTTCGTATCTGTTGTGTTGGGCTTCTTAATTATATTTGCGAATAATTTCTTGATTAAAAGACGCAAAAAAGAACTTGGATTATACATGTCATTAGGTATGAGCAAGTATACGATCTCACGAATACTTGTGGTTGAGACATTCTTCGTAGGTGTGATTTCGTTAGTGGCAGGTTTAGGTGTAGGTGTTGTTTTATCTCAAGGTTTATCTGTATTAACGGCTAAAATGTTTGCAATTGATTTAACAAAGTTCCAGTTTGTATTTTCAAGTGAAGCAATCATTAAAACAGTTCTTTATTTTGGAATTATCTTTTTGTTTGTTATGATTTTTAACAGTGTGATCATTTCTAAATATAAATTAATTGATTTGCTAACAGCTGCGAGAAAGAATGAAAGTTTAAAAATCCGTAAAACATCAACATCTGTTTTACTTTTTATCGTTTCACTCATCATTCTAGGAACATCGTATGGCTTAATGCTGAAGTACGGTTTATTTGAAAGCATGAGTCTAACATGGTTCTGTGTCGGCATGGGGTCACTTGGCACATTTCTATTCTTTATGTCTCTATCAGGCTTTATGTTAAATATGCTTCAACGTAACAAAAACATCTATTTTAAAGATGTAAACATGTTTGTATTACGTCAAATTAACAGTAAAGTGAATACAACATTCGTTTCAATGACAATTATCTGTATCATGTTATTCTTTACAATTGGTGTGTTATCTACTGGCTTAAGCTTGAAAAATTCCTTACAAAAAGATTTAGAGAAAGTGACGCCATATGATGTGTCCCTGTATAAATATGTAGATCCTGAGGATTCTTTAACAGTTCCGGATGCATTAAAACAAATGAAGTTAGATGCAAGCCAATATGGAGAAGTATTTAGCTTTAATCAATACAATACCAATACAGATATGGATGCTATGTTTAAACCATATACAGATAAAAAGTCAGAGCCTATGTTTTCTGGCACTTATGAAACTTCCATTCAAGCAATTAAGAGGTCTGACTATGAGCATTTAGTTAAAATGCAAGATAAAGAACCTTTAACTAGTGGTAAGGATGAAGCGATTTTAGTATCAAATGTATCTGCTGTAGAAGATACATTGAATCGTTTTATTGAGGATCAGAAAAAGATTATGTTAGATGGTAAAGAATTTAAAATTACACAGCAAGAAGTAGAAACGTTATCGCTTAAAACAGACTTTTTTGCTAGTGAAGTATTGTTTGTTGTTGTACCGGATGAAGCGGTGAAAGAGTGGAATCCAAGTACATCCATTCTTAATATTAACTATAAAGGTAATCAGGAAAAATTTGATGATGAATTTTATAAACTGGCTAAATCTTTCATGACTCCAGGCGAAGATAATGATTACGATTTCCACTTGAACATTTTAACGAAAACACTTGTGTATGATATGAGTAATGGTCAATCTACAACAATGGTCTTTATCGGAATCTATCTTGGAATTGTATTCTTAATTTCAAGTGCCGCAATTCTTGCACTTCAACAACTATCCGAAGCAAGTGATAATATGGAACGTTATACGATGTTGAAGAAGATTGGTGTTACGAAAAAGGGAATTAATAAGGCGATCTTTAGACAAGTATTCATCTACTTTATGATGCCGCTATCCTTAGCAATTGTGCACTCCATCTTTGGAATTCAAGTCGTGAATAATGCCATTGTTCTCTTTGGGGAATCAAGTGTGCTGTTTCCTTCTCTTGTTACAGGATTTATTATTGTTGTTGTGTATGGTGGCTATTTCTTAGCGACATATACTGGATATAAAAATATTGTAAAATAATGAGGAAAAGACAAGAGCTTATCGGTTCTTGTCTTTTTTTTAATTAAATCTAACTCATTGTTCATTATAAGTAATTACTTATAATGCTTATTAATATTATTTATTTCCCTTATAGAAAAAGATTTAGTAATTTTAATGATAGAAAGTTGAACTTTGATTGGTGGAGGGCAACTAATAAGTAGTTAAAGGAATAAAACATTGATGAGGTCAAGATATGAAGAAAATGAAGAGTATACTACCAGGATTAATTCTTTGTACGGCAATTGGTTTGTTTGCGAAAGTAATGGGTCATTTTTTTCCTAGCTTAGGTAGCGGATTATTTGCCATTTTAATCGGTATCTTATTTGGAAATCTATCGATTGGTTCGCAAGCCAAGTTGAGACCGGGTATTAAGTTTTCAGAAAGTAATCTATTGTATTATTCAATAATTTTATTAGGAGCATCGTTAACCTTCCATGCTATATTTGAAATAGGTTTCTCAGGACTTACTTACATTCTCATTCAAATGGTAGGTACAATTGCTTTTGTTATATGGTTAGGGAAGAAGTTAAAGTTTGAGGAGGATTTTCGTTTATTGATGGCAAGTGGGAATGCTGTGTGTGGATCATCTGCTATTGCAGCTACAGCACCAGCTCTTTCAGCTAAAGTTTCTGATACTGCAGTGTCAATTACTATTGTTAATTTATTGGGGACAGTTATGATGATTGTTCTACCTGCTATTACGAGCATTCTCTTTCATAATGATGTATTGCCATCATCCGCTTTAATTGGTGGAACATTGCAATCGGTTGGGCAAGTCGTTGCCAGTGGAAGCATTGTTGGTGAGGCTGTTAAAGATCAAGCAGCTGTTT
The DNA here is from genome assembly GCF_036963345.1 of Bacillus sp. JJ722. Lineage (NCBI taxonomy): Bacteria > Bacillati > Bacillota > Bacilli > Caryophanales > Bacillaceae > Bacillus > Bacillus sp. JJ722. Next base: position 12,835 of record NZ_JBALMO010000225.1, on the reverse strand, counting down.
TTAAGATTAGTAGAATTATCTTCCTAGCAGCTGTTGTATTTATACTGCAACGGATGAAACATGTAAAACTAGAGCAACAACCATTGAAAGATAAATTCAGTGTGAAATCGATAGTTCCATGGTATGTAGCTGGATTTTTAATAGTTTGTGCTATCAATAGTATCTTTCTATTCCCACAGTCTGTCACACACCCAATTAAAGAGTTCGGCAATTATTTAGAAATAATTGCCCTTGCCGGTATTGGAATGAGCGTTAATATTAGAGATTTAACGCAAAATGGCTGGAAAATTTCGGCCTATGCAGGTGGGATCGGCTTGTTTCAAATTGTTTTAGCTATATTGCTAATCTTGATATTGTTGTGAGAAAATCAAAAGTATTCATTAGTTTCGTATGAACTGGAGCCAAGTATTAGCTAGAAAAGGTTGCTTATAAGTCAAATCAGACTATGAGCAACCTTCTTCTATTGCTATCTTAACCTTACAGTGTCTTCAATCTTTCTTACAATATTGTAAGGTTTTTGAAATCTCAATCGATATTTGATTTTTACAAATAGATTTACAATTTGAGTATCAAATATAAAGGAGATTGATCAGTATGAGTACGGTATTGACAGTTGATCATATAGAGAAACAGTTCGGTAATAAAGGCAATGTTTCGAAAGCTATTAACGGCATTAGTTTTACGGTAGAGGAAGGCGAATTCGTTGGTATCATGGGTCCTTCTGGAAGTGGAAAAACAACATTATTGAATTGCATTTCTACGATTGATCGTGTTTCTTCAGGTCAGATTTTAATAAAAGGGCAGGACGTGACAAAGCTGAAAGCAGGGAAGCTTGAGAAGTTTCGTCGTGACGAATTAGGATTTATCTTTCAAGATTTTAATTTACTAGATACATTAACGGCATTTGAAAATATTGCAATTGCATTAACAATCCAAGGTAGAAAAACGAATGAAATTGATGCCCTTGTAAAGGAAATGGCTGCCAAATTAGAGATTACAGAAGTGTTAAATAAATTTCCTTATCAAATGTCAGGCGGGCAGAAGCAGAGGGTGGCTTCAGTTCGTGCAATTGTAACGAATCCATCTCTTGTTTTAGCGGATGAGCCTACAGGAGCATTAGATTCGAAGTCTTCTACCCTATTATTAGATTCATTTGAGAAGCTCAATAAAGAACTGCAAACAACAATTTTAATGGTTACACACGATGCTTTTACAGCGAGCTATGCACACCGCATTTTATTCATTAAAGATGGTGAAATCTTTAAAGAGCTATTCCGGGGGAATAGGACTCGAAAAGAATTCTTCAATCAAATTATTGAAGTGGTAACCATGTTAGGTGGTGACTCGAACAATGTACTTTAAACTAGCCTTTCGCAATGTAAAAAGAAGTATTAGTGACTTCCTTATTTACTTTCTAACTTTGACATTTGCCGTTTGTATATTCTATAGCTTCAATTCCATATCAGCACAGAAAGCTATGCTAGATGTGACTGAAGGTAAATCAGCAACAGTTGATAGCTTAGTACTTTTGCTATCATACGTATCCGTATTTGTTTCGGTTATTCTTGGTTTTCTAATTATTTATGCGAATAACTTTTTAATAAAACGAAGGAAGAAAGAACTTGGACTTTATATGACACTCGGAATGAGTAAATATAAAATCTCTCGTATTCTAGTTAGTGAAACATTATTAGTTGGGATTTTATCATTAGCGGTAGGGCTTGGTGCTGGAATTCTCGCTTCACAATTCTTATCCGTTTTAACAGCGAAAATGTTCGAAGTAGATGTAACAAACTATCAATTCGTCATTTCGACAGAAGCTATTGGAAAAACAGCACTATACTTCGGAGTGATCTATTTATTAGTAATGTTGTTTAATACATTTACGATTACAAGATATAAGCTAATCGACTTACTAACAGCTTCACGTAAAAACGAAAGCTTAAAAGTGCGAAAGACTTGGGTATCTATATTATTATTCATTGTTTCTATTGGAATGCTTGTTTTTGCTTACCGCACGGTTCTTGAAAACGGTCTATTTGCAAAAGACAACTCTCTTGTAATCAGTATTATACTTGGTGTAGTCGGAACTTTCTTGTTCTTTATGTCGTTATCAGGTTTTGCACTGAATATTTTAAAACGTAACAAAAAAATCTATTATAGCAATATCAATATGTTCGTATTACGTCAAATAAACAGTAAAGTAAATACGACATTTTTATCAATGTCAGTGATTTGTATCATGCTGTTTTTTACAATCGGTGTCTTATCTACAGGATTTAGTATTAAGAACTCAATGGAAGCGGGACTTAAGGCTTCAACTCCTTATGATGCATCTGTATTTACTTTTACAGCAGATGAAGATAAGCCGGCTAAAGATATTAATGAAGTGTTTAAGGAATTCAAATTTGATTCATCAAAATACGAAGAAACATTTAGCTTTAACTTATATAATACGAAAGAAGATCAAGTGACATTATTGAAGAAGCATCAAGATAAGTCAGCTGAGAAGCTTATTAAACATGCTAAACCAATGCCATTAGTAGCAATTAAGCAGTCTGATTATAAAAAATTAGCTGAAATGCAAGGGAAGAAACCAGTAAATATACCGAAGGATTCCGCATGGGTATTCTATAATATGGAGAACTTCCGTAAAACTGTCGATAATTTAGTTGATAATCAAGAATCCATTAATATTCAAGGTAAAGAATACAAAATTATAAATAGTAAAGCAGATAAATTCTCTTATACGAATAATTACTCACCTATCGATGCAATCGCTGTTGTATTACCTGATGAAGCAGTGAAAGGCATGAATATGTATCAATCTGTCTGGAACACAAACTACAAGCAAAATGTGAGTGCTAAAGATGAAGAAATTATGGATCAGTTTGGTGGGCTAAGCTTTGGAGAAGAGGCAGAGAAAAGAGGTTATCCAATCTTTGCTATTACGAAAACCTTTGCTTATGACATTGCTGTAGGAAACTCTACTATTTTCGTATTCATTGGCATATATTTAGGGGCAATTTTCTTAATTGCAAGTGCTGCGGTATTAGCATTACAACAACTATCAGAGGCAAGTGATAATGTTACTCGCTATACAATGTTGAAGAAAATTGGCGTGCCTAAAAAGATTATTAGTGGAGCTATCTTTAAACAAATTGGTATTTACTTCTTAATGCCATTAATGTTAGCGCTCGTTCATTCATTCTTTGGTATTAAGGTAGTTAATGAAGCGGTTATGCTGTTTGGTGAATCAAGTGTATTCATTCCATCACTTATTACAAGTGGGTTCCTCATCCTGGTATATGGTGGTTACTTCTTAGCTACTTATTTTGGATATAAGAATATTGTAAAGTAACATGTTGGGGCTGTCCGAAAAATGATTTCAATCACTTTTCGAACGCCCTTTTATGCGTTGTTAGCCCTTCGAAGTTGTTTAATAAAATATACAAACTTGATGATGAATACCTATATTTAGAGCTTTCGGTCTAGATGAATTCTTAAAAATCTAAAGAGTTACTTTGCCATCAACCAATTAACTAAGGTAGCCAAATAGGTCTTATTGGACAACCTCTTGATAGATTAGATAACAAAAATGGAAAAGCGCATGTAATGAATTCCTCTTACAATTGAAGTAGAGGGGGATTTTCACAATGAGTAAATTCAGAAGAATAGATTCATTTAAGATGTACATTATACTTACTTTTACATCGCAGTTTTTGTTTACGCTAATCTTTACATTTAATATGTTATATCAGTTGAAAGTGGTTGGATTAAATCCATTACAGTTAGTTCTTGTTGGGACGGTTTTAGAATTAACGGTATTTTTGTTTGAAATTCCGACAGGTTTAGTAGCTGATGTGAAGAGTAGAAAGCTGTCTATCATCATTGGATATATATTAATAGGAACGGGGTTTTTAATAGAAGGGTTGTTTCCTTTTTTTATAGCGGTTCTTGTAACGCAGGTGCTTTGGGGTATTGGTTATACGTTTACAAGCGGTGCAGTCCAAGCATGGATAGCAGATGAAGTAGGGGAAGAGAAAGCGTCTGTTGCTTTTGTAAAAGGTGCTAGAGTGGAGAAGGTAGGTCAGCTTCTAGCTATTCCGATTAGCATGATGATTGCTGTATTTACATTGCGCTTACCAATTATTATCGGAGGTTTATGTTTTCTTGTTTTAGCTCTTTTTCTAATGTTTGTCATGAAGGAAACGAATTTTCAAAAGCGAGAATCTGGCACGGAAACAAATTGGTACTTGATGAAAGAAAATGTGAAAATGATCGTTGTATTTTCTAGAAGAAGTATCGTGATTATGCTGTTATTATTTATTGCGTTGTTTTCAGGTATTTATAGTGAAGGGCTTGATCGTTTATGGCTGGCACATTTACTTGAGCATCCGTTCTTTGCTTTTGTTAAAGAAGAAGCAACGGTATATGTGGTAGGGGCGATTCAATTTGTCGTTGCGGTATGTTCTTTATTAGCACTGTCTTTGTTGAATCGTACGACAATTTATCAGCAATTAAACAAGATTTATAGAATGCTATTTGTTTGTACAGCTATTATTGTAGTTTCTTTAATTGGTTTTGCTACAACAAAATATATAATTGGATTACTATTCTTTTATATACTGATTGAAGTGATGCGACATTTGATTTATCCTTTACAAGACATTTGGTTGAATAAAATGGTTCCTGATTCGTCTACAAGAGCTACGTTTTTTTCTGTAAAAGGTCAGGCTGATGCAATTGGTCAAATTGGTGGTGGACCTTTCATTGGATATGTTGCTACAGGATTTTCAATCAGTGCAGCTTTTATATTGAGCGCATTTCTATTGGCACCTGTTCTTTGGTTGTATAAGATTGTGATGAAGAAAAGTGAATGATGATGTTACATGGAGAAATATAATACCAAAAAGAAGCTGAATTAATTGTCAGCTTCTTTTTGGTTAATTGGGAGATGAATCTCCATATAGATTTGATCATAATCCCAATCGTGACAATATTCATCGTAATATTCAAAGTCGAATGTGTCTTCATTAATTTCATAAGGTGAATGTGGGAGCCATTCCTCGATGATATATCTCCAAGTACCTTGAATGGAATCTACAAATGATTGTACTGGAACAAGCGGAGTTGTAAATACAGCATAAGTAGCCTTTGGAATAGTCAATTTTGTCATGTCACTAGGTACGTGAACATGTTCCTCTAAATCTACTGCGAACAAATAAAAAAAGCGGTCCTCAGAGCTTTTGATATTAATACAATATTCACCATGTTTTACTGGATGCAAGGTAGCGTAAAGTCTCGTTTCCACTGAGCCATCAGTTAATCCTCTTTGTGACCAGAATGCAGGTAAATCCCTTGTATAAGTTACATCGTGTATAGGATTGTCAAACAGCATACCAGCTACAGAAAAAGCTTCTCTTACCACAATTTTAGGCTGCATAACAATGCCACCAGTTTTCTTGTTTTGTAAGCTTTGTAAGTCAAGCCTTTGAGGTCGAGATAAAGGACAATGCATACGATAAAGATGGGGAGGGCTACCAAAGCATCTTTTGAACGCTTTTGTAAAACCTGCATGTGTTTCAAAACCGTATTCTAATGCTACTGTGATGATTTTTTCACCTTGTCCAATTTCGTATAAGGCATATTGAAGCTTTCTTTTCAAGACGTAGCCCATGACTGAATACCCGACAATTTGCTGAAATACTTTATAGAAATGGTAAGTTGAATAATGAGCTAGTTCAGCAAGCTGAGATGCTGTTATTTCTTCTTTAATATGCTGATCAATATAATCTAATACGCCTTGAATTTGTTCTGTTTTTTTCAATTGAACACCTACTTGCTTAGTATCATTTCATCATTTTTTGAAAGTCGATATTTGGAGATTGAATAATGATAGCTGTCATACCATATTCCGAACCAGATGTATGTCCTTCATCTTTATTCCACCATACACCTTGCCCTTTAGATATAGCTATTTTCTTCCGATCTTCTCCAGCTACCCATCCCTCTCCATCTACAACGAGAAAGATCTGTGGAACAGGAGCTTCGTGATATCCAATCACTCCATTTGGTTCGATGTACATACAGCCTATTGAGGCAGATTCAGTCGTTTTAATAATTTTCGAATAAGATATAGCAAGAGAATTATAGCTATCGATTTTCTTACTAACACTTTGATCAAATTGAAATAAGTCCATTGATTATTCACCATCCATTTTTCAAACATAAGAATATCTGTATAAATCCTTGTCTTAAATCACATTATAATTGTTTAACTAATGTTCTGAAAAGTTTAAATATTAAGTTGAAAAAATTAACAAAGTGTAATAAAATAACTTACAACTTTAATCTTACTATTTTTATAGGAATTAAAAGATATAGCTGTACATTTCTCGTAGAGAGGATGGGGTGAATTGGAAAGGGAAGATTTTATCAAAATAGAAGATGTTAGCAAAAGTTTTGTTAATCAAGACCAGTTGGAAAATGTATTGAATAATGTTTCTCTACAAATACAAAAAGGAGAGATTGTTTCGATCCTTGGAGAAAGTGGTTGTGGAAAGAGCACATTATTAAATGTTATTGGTGGTTTCGAGCCGGTGGACAGTGGAACAGTTTTATTGGATGGCGAAGTGGTAAAAGCGCCAAGTAGAAGAGCAATTATGTTATTTCAAAACTATGGCTTGTTACCGTGGCGATCAGTGTTGAAGAATGTCGAGCTAGGGTTAGAGGATGGAACAACGAATAGTAAAGAGCGAAGAGAAAGAGCACTTCATTATTTGGAGTTGGTCGGGCTACTGGACAAAGTGAGTTTATTTCCTCATGAATTGTCAGGAGGTATGCAGCAACGAGTAGCCATTGCACGAGCACTCGCTATTCAACCAGAGTTAATATTAATGGATGAACCGTTTGCTGCTTTAGATACATTTAACCGTTATTACTTACAAAATGAACTGTTAACAATTCAAAGTAAGGAAAAGACGACGATTATTCTTGTTACGCATGATATTGATGAAGCTATTTATTTATCGAACCGTATCTTTATCATGAGTGCAAAACCGGGGCGAGTGAAGAAGGAAATCACTGTACAAACGCCTCGTCCTCGCGATCGAAGTCATGGGGACTTTCAACATTTTAGAAAAATGATTTTCGAAGAATTTGAGTTTAGTAGAACGAAAACATCAATCGAATACAACATTTAAAAATCAAAAGGGGCCATTTAGGAGATGATGGGATGAAGAAAAATATTGGTTTCACTTGTTTGCTCTTGTTTATGTTTATATTATCTGCTTGCAGTGCCAGTGAAGGTTCATCGAAGACTTCATCAAATGGGAAAAGAACACTTAAAATTGGCTATTTACCCATTACACATGCAGTGCCACTTTTTGTGGAAAAAGAGCAGAAAGAAGAATTTGAAAATTTTGAACTAGAATTAGTGAAATTTGGTTCTTGGCCAGAGCTAATGGATGCGTTAAACACAGGAAGAATTGATGGGGCTTCTGTATTAATTACTTTAGCGATGAAAGCAAAAGCACAAGGGATTGACTTGAAAGCTGTAGCATTAGGACATAGCGATGGAAATGTGCTTGTTTCTGCAAATGATATTAAAAATGTAGCTGATTTAAAAGGCAAAAACTTTGCGATTCCACATAAGTTTTCGACACATAATATTTTGCTTTATCAAATGTTGAAGCAAGCTGGGCTGAAGTATGAAGATGTTAATGTGATAGAGCTTCCTCCAGCGGAAATGCCAGCGGCTCTATCAGAAGGGCGCATTTCAGGTTATGTTGTAGCGGAACCGTTTGGCGCGATTTCAGTTGCTATTGGTAAGGGAAAAGTATTATATCAATCAGATGAATTATGGAAAGGTTCTTTAGATTGTGCACTTGTACTTCGAGGCGATCTTATTGAGCAAGAAGAGAAAGTAGCTCAAGAATTTGTGAATGAGTATGTAAAAGCTGGGGAGTTAGCAGAGAAGAAAGATGAGTATATCCACAAAGTTTCCTCTAATTATATGAAAATCGACAAAGATGTGATGGATTTATCATTGCAGTGGATTTCATTTGCTGATTTAAGAATTAATGAAGAGGCGTACAAGGAATTAACTACAAATATTACAGAGATGAATTTATTTGAAAATCCACCAACTTATAACGAGTTTGTGGACGTAACTTTAATTGATAAAGCGAAGTGATGAAATGAACAGTTTGAGTAAAATAACAAATATAGTAATAGGTTTTGTACTTCTAATTGTATTTTGGCAATTACTTATTGTGATTGGTGGACATAACGAAGCTTTATTTCCCTCACCTTTAAAAGTAGGGGAGTCGATTGTAACGCTAATTAAAGATGGTACGATTTTTATACATCTTCAAGTGAGTCTATTCCGTTTTGCTGTGGGATATATACTAGCTGTTGTTGTTGCGATTTTTTTAGGGTTGGTTTTAGGTCGTATGAAACGTGTATGGGGTGTTATAGATCCTATTGTACAAGTACTAAGACCAGTATCACCTATCGCTTGGTCTCCATTTATTGTTCTATGGTTCGGTATCGGTGACATTCCAGCTATTGTAATTATTTTTATTGCGGCTTTCTTTCCTGTTTTATTATCAACTGTCTCAGCTGTTCGAAAGGTGGATAAAACGTATTTGAAAGTAGCGCAGAATTTTGAATTGAAACAATCGGAATTAATGAGGAAAATCATCTTTCCAGCAGCTTTTCCGTTTATTGCTAATGGTCTGCATATTGCGCTAGGATCAGCGTGGATTTTTCTTGTTGCTGGAGAAATGGTCGGAGCTCAATCAGGTCTTGGTTATTTAATTGTTGATGCGAGAAATTCGATGAATCTAGATATTGTGTTAGCGGGTATTATCTTTATTGGTGTATCCGGTTTGTTGTTAGATAAAGCGGTAGGGCTTTTTGAAAAATGGGTTGAAAAGCAGTGGGGGAGAGCGGGAGCATAAGAAGAAAGACAGAGTGGGATGTCTTTCTCTGTCTGTAAATAACTATTCTTCTTCTAGTCTAACAACTTCAAGATCATCAACATTTTGATTGCATTGTGGGCAACGATAAGCAACTTCCACTTCATGCTGACATGATGTATGTACGAGTTTTTTGTAGTGTTTTTTTAAATTGTTTTTGCCCCAGATAACCATGGCGTTAAAGACGTCTTGTAAACTTTCACCGCTTTCCGTAAGCGTATATTTATATCGAGGAGGGTGACTGGAGTACAGACTAGATGTGATTAACTCGGCTTCCTCTAGGAATTTTAATCGATCCGATAGCAGGTTTGAAGAAATGCCCGTTAAGGTTTTCTTGATTTCGTTAAACGTACAATTGCCTATGGATATTTCATGCACGATTAGTAAGGTCCAACGATCACCAATGATATTCATCGTTTGTGCAATATTGCATGGTAAATTATATCTGTCTTTCATAAATCAATAACCTCCAAGTATTATCTGGTAATAATCATAACATTTTTTTTATTTAGTAGGTTGATTTTTTGAACTCAGTGTAATATATTGTGAATAGTTAGAATATTATACTATTCTTATCGGAATTAAAAGGTTTTCATTATACAGAAGGAAAATTAGGAGGAATTACAATGGGATTATATTTAGTTGAATCAGTATTGAACAGTAATGTGAAGGATCAAGAAGCTTTTGAAAAGAAAGCAAATGCAATCCAAGCGGATTTAACACAAAAAGAAGCAGCGTTAATTGAAATTCAAGTGTCAAAAGATTTCTCACGAGCGTTCTTCATTGTGGAAAGCAAGGAACGTAATACCATTAATGAAAGCTTCCGCAGCTTAGAAGTACCAATTAGCTTAATCAAATCAGTTCGTCTTGTCGGTCAAGAATTAGAAGACGTGAAGAAAAAAGCGGATGTTGTAAATTATTTAGTAGAATGGAACTTACCTGAAAATTTAACGATGGATGCGTATTTAGATAGAAAGAAAACAAATTCTGTACACTATGCAGAAGTACCAGAAGTGGCTTTCTCAAGAACTTATGTGTGTGAAGATATGACAAAATGTTTATGCTTTTATGATGCACCAAATGAGTCTACAGTGAAGAAAGCACGTGAAGCTGTTAAAGCGCCAATTGATACAATTACTGAAATTTTACCGAAGAATTAATTCGGTCATAACAAGCCTCCATTCTCGGAGGTTTTCACTTTCTAGAATGGGGGCGTAAGTAAGATGGTAAAACTAATAGGATTGGAAGATTTATTGAAAAGTCAACTGAAGCCATATGTCAAAAAAATTGATGAAGAAGCATATTATCCGCGGGAATTTCTTTTGCAATTAGGAAAGTTAGGTTATTTTCACTCGAAAGATATAGATTACAGTGAGGTTCTGCTTCGGGAAGTACAGATAGTGGAGAAAACGGCGAAAGAATGTATGACGACGGCTTTTAATATTTGGTGTCATCTTGCTTCATTAATCTATATTCGTTCAACGGATAATATGTATTTAAGAAACAATCTACTGCCACTACTAGAAAGTGGAGACCTACTTGGGGCAACAGGATTATCAAATCCAATGAAGTTTTATGCTGGACTTGAAAAGATACATTTGCAAGCACGTCGAGTGGATGGAGGCTATATTATTTCGGGTACATTACCGGCTGTTTCAAACTTAGGCAAGAATCATTGGTTGGCCGTGATTGCTTCTGTTGATAGCAATCAAAGAATTATGGCTTATGTCGAAGGAAATGTAGAAAGGTTATTGTTTAAAGAAAAGCTTGGCTATTTAGGGTTAAATGGAAGTGCTACGTATGCTTGTCAATTCGATGATGTGTTCATTCCAGACGAGTGGATTATTTCTGAACACGCGGATTCTTTCGTTGAAAAAATTCGTTCGGCTTTTGTACTTTATCAAATTCCACTTGGCTTTGGGGTAACAGAAGCTTCCATTCAATCAATTGATAAAGTGAGTGGTAGACAGGCGGGATGTAACAAGTATTTAGCGATTCAATCCAAAGAATTATCGGAAGAGCTGGATGATTTAAAATCCAAACTAGAATATATTATTAGAATGGCAGATTTGCAGTCAAATTGGAAAGAAGTATTAAATATTAGATTACAAGCTGTTCATTTAACATCGAAAGCCACACATGCTTGCATGCTTCATCAAGGGAGCTCTGGTTACTTGCAGTGTAGTCCACCATCAAGAAGGTTGAGAGAATCTTATTTCTTCGTTAATTTAACTCCAACAGTGAAGCATTTAGGAAAAATGCTTAGTTGAAAATATAAGGGGGGCTGTCCGAAAA
>NZ_JBALMO010000225.1:0-1515 GCF_036963345.1 Bacillus sp. JJ722 | reverse complement strand
TGTTAGCCCTCCGAAGTAGGTTGCGTGAAGTATATAAACTTGCTGATATGCCTACATTTGGCGCTTTCTGTCTAGATGAAACCCCATGTATCTTCTAAAAAATCGTAAGAATTACTTTCCCATCGATCAAACAAAGATAGCAAATAGAACTTATTGGACAATCCCTTTCGTACTATATCACAAGAAGTTCATTATAACTGTTAATATTTTCAATGTCATAAAGTATGATAAACTGGCTATACTTGTTATGCAAGATGAAAATGAATAGTTAGGATTGGAACATAGATGATCAAAGCAGGTATCGCATTATTAATAGTGGGAATTCTCATGACCGTTGTGACAACGAATATGATTGAGGAATATCCGTTCATGAAATATGTACAAATTGGCGGATTTTTTCTTGGTGTAATTGGATTATTCATGATGGAAACGAATCGAAGAAAAAGGTTTAAGAAGAAAAGCTAGCAATCTTTATGTTGCTAGTTTTGCTTTTCGAAGTATTTAAGTGAAAGGATTTGCAACTATTAGTTGCTTTCATTGACAACTCCTGTCAAACTAAATAAAAGAATTAAACTTCGGTGAAATGCGTAGGTGATAATTTTGATAGAAATTAAAACATCAACTCTCAGTGATGGAGAGTTAAATAGAGGAGTATTTGCGAAACAGGATATAAAGAAAGGTACGCTTTTTCATGAAGCACCGGTAATTCCGTTCCCGAATGCTGAACATGAGCATATCGAGAAAACATTACTTGCTGACTATGCCTTTGAGTATGGAATAAACCATACGGCTATTCTATTGGGGTATGGTATGTTATTTAATCACTCTTATGAGCCAAATGCCGAATATGAAATCAACTTTGATAACCATACATTTGATTTCTATGCTTATAAAGATATTAAGGCAGGGGAAGAAATCTTAATAAACTATAACGGTGATGTTGATATTGATGATCCTCTTTGGTTCAATCAAGACAACAACGACGAAGAATAGTATCTTTCGGTGTAAGACTCTAAGGAAGTGAAGTAGGATGTACTTAACTGTTGAAGAAACAGCAGAATATTTGTCTGTATCAGTCCCTTATGTAGAAAATTTAATACTTCAAGGGAAAATCAGGGCGTTATATGACGGCGATCAGTATTTAGTTTACAAAGATCAGTTTAAAACACATTTTGAGCAGTTAGAGAAATATCGCATTCTAGTAGAAGAACTACAGAATGAGCCAATTCCTGAAGATAAAGATATTAAAGATGAAGATTGAGGTTATTAACCTTAATCTTCTTTTTTTATTCATATTGAATAACTAGCTAATCTTCTATGAATATACACATTTTACGTTATTTTTATAGTGTAAATGGGAAAAGGTTTAATATCCTTGTATAAATTATTAATCGTCATTATGAACTTGAAATTTTGAGTTTTATCCCGTTCAAACTGGCGCTAAGACTCCCACTTCAAAATGAAAGTAAAAGCGAAGGCGTTTAAGTGGGAGATAGAGCGCCAGTAAGAACCCGA
>NZ_JBALMO010000224.1:3918-17453 GCF_036963345.1 Bacillus sp. JJ722 | reverse complement strand
TTCGAACGCCCTTTTATGCTTGTTAGCCCTTCGTTATAGGTTGCGAGAAATTTGTTATGCTTGCTGAATATGTTGAAAATGCCTATAATTGGCGCTTTTGAAAGAGATGAAATGCATGCATCTCCCTATAAATGGGAACAATGCCTTTCACGTAAATGTAAAAATCTAAAGCAACATTACCTATTGGACACCCTCTTTGTGAGAAATGGTATTGTAGTTGGTGAAAAGGGAGATAAAGGTGATATGTTAATATCATGATAAATTATAAGTATGAATGATGAGGAAAACATTTTGTTTTTTTGTTAATTGCTGTTATTGTAGGTGGTAGATAACTAAGATAAAACCTTTGTGCTTTCCAGGGTAAAAAGGTATTCTAAAGGAAGTGAAAATAATGGAATTAACATTTTATTCATACCCAAAATGCGGTACATGTAGAAATGCAAAGAAATGGTTAGAAACGAATAATTTAGCATTTAAAGAAATACATATTGTGGAGAATCCACCTTCAAAGGAAGTATTGCAAGATTTACATAGCAAAAGTGGATTAGAAATCAAAAAATTCTTTAATACTAGCGGACAGAAATATCGTGAGCTAGGGTTGAAGGATCGACTAAAAACAGCAACCGAAGAAGAGATGTTTGAATTATTAGCATCCGATGGAATGTTAATTAAACGTCCAATCGTAACGGACGGAAAGAAAGTAACTGTTGGCTTTAAAGAAGATCAGTTTCAGCAAATGTGGTTATAATTAGCTCATTTGTCTTTATAAATTATTATTGGAGGGGTTTTTGATGGCATTAGTACCACAAGATTTACGTTATTCTGAAGAACATGAATGGGTAAAAGTAGAAGGCGACAAATTAAGAATTGGTATCACAGATTTTGCTCAAGCAGAACTAGGGGATATCGTATTCGTTGAACTTCCAGAAGTAGGCGATACATTAACAGCGGACGAGCCTTTCGGCAGTGTGGAATCTGTTAAGACTGTTTCTGAACTTTATGCGCCTGTTAGCGGTACAGTTATAGAAATTAACGAAGTGTTAAATGACAATCCAGAATTCGTTAACGAATCGGCTTATGAAAAAGCTTGGATGGTTGTTATTGAAGCGTCTGATGCATCTGAGTTAGAGAAATTAATGACTTCAGAGCAATATGAGGAAATGACAAAAGAAGATTAAGTTGATAAAGAGGCATGTTTTGATTTCAAGACATGCCTCTTTTTTGTGAGTGATGTTTTCCTTCGATCCAAAAAGAACCGGTGTTCATTTTATTAATCATTATAAATAGATATTAACGCCAAAATAGGTTATGTTAGACTTAATGAGATCATTTGTAAAAGGTGATAAGAATGGAAGATTTTCTATTAGAGAAAGTGATAATTGTTGAAGGTACATCTGATAAGAAGAAAGTACAAAAAGTCTTAAAAGAAGATGTGGAAATTCTTTGTACGAATGGTACGATATCCTTTCAAAAGATGGATGCGTTTGTGGATGAATTATATGATAAAGAAGTATACATAATGGTTGATCAAGATGAGTCGGGAGAAAAGCTACGTAAGCAATTTAAACGTGAAATGCCTGAAGCGAAGCACTTGTACATTGATAAAGCATATCGAGAAGTTGCGACCGCGCCTAATAATCATATAGCAACTGTCTTGTTGAGTGCTAATTTTGAAGTACATACACAATTTTTAAATAAAGGATGAATAAAGCAACATGAATGAATGGAATGGGGAAGAAATAGTAAAAAAAATAGCAACAGGTGATTCATTTTGTCTGTATTTATACACTCCTATTTGTGGGACATGTCAAGTAGCTTCAAAGATGTTAACAGTTGTTAAGGAGATCGTACCAGCTGTCGAATTAGGGAAATGTGATGTGAATTATATTCGTGAATTAGCTGAGAGTTATGAAGTGGAGAGTGTGCCATGCTTGTTGGTATTTAAAGAAGGTAAGCTACATCACAAAATATATGCATTTCATTCTGTACCATATTTATTAGAGCTTTTTAGAAGTATATAATGATAATAATCGACAAAGACGAAGAAACTTGTCGAGCAAATATTAAAGGAAATACTCTCACACATGTGGTATCTCTATTCTTAAGATGAATGAAAAGGGTGTGGCGGATGTGGAGCGTATTTTACAATTGATGTTATCTAATTTAGAACATAGAGAGCAGTTGCATGTGTTATTAAAGAAGGCTCATACTATGGTGGTTTTTTCTACTAAAGAAGAAAATTGGCATTTGTTTTTATCTACTTCGGAATTGCATACAAACTATACAGATAAAGGAACGTATCGTATTCACTTGTTTGGATCGAAAGACTCTATACAACAAATCATTCGAGGTGAAGCTTCCATTCGTCAATTGCAGAAGCTGAATAAAATTCAAGTACAAGGCAATTATCGGCAAGTTTTACTCATTGAAGCCATTTTTTTATTAAGTCGATCTCAACAAGTAGTGTGAAATATTTGAATTTTTAATAAAATTCATTGACTAAGTTTGGAAATGATGGTATATTTCTAATAAAGTTGATAAAATTACTTGGTTTTAAATATAACCTTATCAAGAGAGGTGGAGGGATTGGCCCTGTGAAGCCCAGCAACCGGTATGAGTTACACGGTGCTAAATCCAGCAGAGTAGAAGAAATACTCTGTAAAGATAAGAAGAAATGGCCTTAAAGCTTCTTCTTATCGAAGAAGCTTTTTTTGATGAGGAATACAAAGATATGGGAGTGGAAAATATGAGCAATAACGAAACAAATTATCGTTTTGAAACATTGAGTATTCATGGAGGCATTCAGGCAGATCCAGTTACAGGAGCACGTTCAACACCGATTTATCAAAGCAATGCTTACGTATTTAAGGATACTGATCATGCAGCGAATCTTTTTGGTCTGAAAGAAAATGGTTATATTTATTCTCGTATTCATAATCCTACTGCATCTGTGTTCGAAGAAAGAGTTGCGTTACTTGAAGGCGGAATTGGAGCTCTTTCCGTTGCAAGCGGAATGGCAGCCATTACACTAACTATCCTAAATATTGCAGGAGCTGGTGATGAAATTGTTGCAGCTTCAAAGCTTTATGGTGGAACATTTAATTTATTTGCTAATACTTTACCGAAATACGGAATTAAGGTGCATCTTGTAAATCCAGAAGATCCTGAAAACTTCCGAGCGGCTATTAATGATAAAACAAAAGCAGTATTTGCTGAAACAATTGGCAATCCGAGTCTACACATATTAGATATTGAAAAAGTAGCAAGTATAGCTCATGAAAACGGTATTCCATTAATTATTGATAATACATTTGCTACACCATATCTATGCAAACCGATTGAACATGGAGCTGATATTGTAATCCATTCAGCAACTAAATGGCTATTAGGAAATGGTACAACACTTGGTGGAATTATTGTAGATGGTGGTAAATTCGATTGGAATTCACCGAAATTCCCTGGATTTACTACGCCAGATCCAAGCTATAATAATTTGGTTTATAGTGAAGCGATTGGTGCTGCTGCTTTCATCATTAAAGCACGTGTTCAGTTACTACGTGATTTAGGTCCAGCATTAAGTTCATTCAGTGCATACCAATTTAGTTTAGGGCTAGAAACATTGCATGTGAGAATGAAAGAGCATATCGCCAATACGAAGCAAGTGGTTGAGTATTTGAAAGCACATCCAGCTGTTAAATGGGTATTGTACCCAGGAGAAAAGGAACATAAGGATCATGCTCTTGCTGAGAAGTATTTACCGAAAGGCGCCGGTGCAGTTGTTGTGTTTGGAATCGAAGGCGGAAGAGAAGCAGGTGCTAAGTTAATTAACAATGTGAAGCTTTGGAGTCATGTAGCAAATGTGGGTGACGCGAAGAGTCTAATTATTCATCCAGCAAGTACAACACATCAACAGCTTTCTACGGAAGATTTGGAGCTGTCAGGTGTTACAGAAGACTTAGTGCGATTATCAATCGGCATTGAACATATTGATGATATTATCGCTGATTTAGAGAATGCAATTGAAATTGCAACAGGTGTTACCTCATTACACTCAACATCAGTTTAACTCATTACCATAAAAAGGTAAAGGGTTTATTTTCAGAATTCAATTGACAGCCTTATACTATTAATGATAAAATCACTTTACTAAAATATTTATTTGTAAATATTAATTAAATATTGCGATAAAACTCTTATCAAGAGTGGTGGAGGGACGTGCCCTTTGAAGCCCGGCAACCGTCAAATGAATTTTTGAAATGGTGCCAATTCACACAAAGTATAGACTACTTTGACAGATGAGAGAAAGGACCCTTAAATTATTATGCCTTTCTGCTCATTTCAGCAGAAAGGTTTTTGTTGTTTTAAGGTAAATTAATTTTAGTAAATAAATATTTGTCTTTAGTTTGAGACAAAGAGGTGATTGATCATGATAAAAATTAGTAAAGTAACAAAGCTCTTTTCACAAGGGCTAAAAGATAAACTTAAAGCTGTTGATTCAGTGTCAATCGATATTGATGCAGGCGAAATTTTTGGTGTAATTGGTTATAGTGGTGCTGGAAAGAGTACATTGATTCGTATGTTAAACGGCTTAGAAGTTCCAACAGAAGGAACGATTATCGTAGGAGACCAACAGATATCTGCTATCAAAGGTGCTAAACTACGAGCAGCCCGCCATGAAATCGGAATGATTTTTCAGCATTTCAATCTATTATGGTCAAGGACTGTAAGAGAAAATATTTCATTTCCGCTTGAAATTGCGGGTGTCCCGAAAAGTCAACGTCTAAAGCGAGTAGATGAATTGATTTCGCTCGTTGGTTTAGAAGGTCGAGGAGATGCTTATCCATCTCAACTGAGTGGTGGTCAGAAGCAAAGAGTAGGTATAGCTAGAGCATTGGCTAATAATCCAAAGGTACTGCTTTGTGATGAAGCCACTTCAGCATTAGACCCTCAAACAACCGATAGCATCTTAGATTTATTGGTAGATATTAATAAGAAGTTAAATTTAACGATTGTATTAATTACGCATGAGATGCATGTTATTCAAAAGATTTGTCATCGTGTAGCAGTAATGGAAAAAGGTCGAGTTGTAGAGATTGGCGATGTACTAGAAGTATTTAAAAATCCACAACAAGACATAACGAAACGTTTTGTCCAACAGTTAACAGATCCTGAAGAAACAACGGAAGCAATTGAGAATTTGTTACAGAAGTATAAAACAGGTCATGTTGTAAAACTTACATTTGTCGGCGATGACGCTGAGAAACCAGTTGTTAATGAACTTATTCGTCATTTTCAATTTGATATCAATATTATTCAAGGGAAAATACAACAGACTCAAAAAGGTTCTTATGGTACATTGTTCCTTCATATAGATGGAAATGATTCTGAGCTGAAGCAGTCTATCGATTTCTTGAATCAACGTAGAGTAGGCGTGGAGGTGATTACTAATGCTTGAGAAATACTTTCCTAATGTAGATTGGGACGTAATGAGGGAAGCTACATATGAAACGTTGTTTATGACAGGTGTTTCTGTGATTGCTGTCTTTATATTTGGCATACTTTTAGGTTTGGTTTTATTTTTAACTTCAAAAGGAAACCTATGGCAAAATAAATTTGTTTATACGATTGTCGGAGCGTATGTGAATATATTCCGTAGTATTCCGTTCATCATCTTAATCGTATTATTAATCCCTTTCACAAAGATGATCATGGGTTCCATGATTGGGGCTAAAGCAGCGTTACCAGCGTTAATTATTGGTACAGCTCCATTCTATGCTCGTATGGTTGAAATTGCATTGCGAGAAATAGATAAAGGTGTTATTGAAGCTGCTAAGTCCATGGGAGCGAAAACAAGCACAATTATTTTCAAAGTATTGATACCAGAATCAATGCCAGCAATCATTTCAGGTATTACGGTAACGACGATTGCTTTAGTTGGATCAACAGCGATGGCAGGTGTTATTGGAGCTGGTGGACTTGGAAATGTTGCTTACTTGGATGGATTCCAACGTGGACAAGATGATGTTACTTTAATTGCAACAATTATTATTTTAATTATTGTATTTGCTGTTCAGTTTATTGGTGATTTTGCAACTTCTAAAGTTGACAAAAGATAATATAAATTAAGCTATTGAGAAAAGGGGAGTTTTAGTAGATGAAGAAGATTAGTTTATTTTTAGTTCTGGCATTTTCATTATTATTGGCTTTAACTGCATGTGGTACAAGCTCCGATGAGAAATCTGGAGATAAAGGTACAAGTAAAGAGGACTCAAAAACATTAACAGTAGGTGCATCTAACGTACCTCATGCTCAAATTTTAGAACAGGCACAACCGCTTCTAAAAGAAAAAGGAATTGATTTGAAAATCGAGAAGTACAATGATTACGTTATTCCCAACAAGGCGTTAGAAGAAGGAGAGTTAGATGCAAACTACTTCCAACACATTCCTTTCCTTGAGTTGAGTATTAAAGAGAATGGGTATGTTTTTGTCAATGCTGGTGGTATTCACATTGAACCAATCGGCGTATATTCTAAGAAATATAAGAAATTAGAAGATCTACCAAAAGGCGCAACAATTATTATGAGCAGCTCTGTAGCTGACCATGGTCGTGTTCTATCTCTTCTTGAAAGAGAAGGCTTAATTAAGTTAAAAGACGGAATTGATAAAACAGCAGCTACACAAAAAGATATCGTTGAAAATAAAAAGGAATTAAAGTTTAAAACGGATATTGAACCAGCGTTATTACCACAAGTTTTCAACAATGGTGAAGGCGATGCAGTTGTCATCAACTCAAACTTTGCTATTGATGCTGGCTTAAATCCACTGAAAGATGCTATTGCTATTGAAGGATCAGAATCTCCATATGTAAACATTGTTGCGGTTAGAAAAGGCGATGAAAACAATGAAAACATTAAAACGTTAATTGAGGTTCTTCACTCTAAAGAAATTCAAGACTTCATTAAAAAAGAATATAAAGGTGCAGTACTTCCTGTATCTAAGTAATTGTTTAAGGGGCTGTCCGAAAAGTGATTTTCAATCACTTTTCGAACGCCCTTTTACGCTTTGTAAGTCCTCCGGAGTAGGTTACGTGAAATATATAAACCCGGCTGTTATGCAAGAATGCCTACATTTGGCGCTTTCTGTCTAGATGAAACCCCATGTATCTTCTTAAAAATCGTAAGAATTACTTTCCCATCGATCAAACAAAGATAGCAAATAGGATTTATTGGACAACCCCTTCATCAAAAAGAGTCTTCTCCTAATAATATTCAAATCCGTTTCTATTTAAGAGTATTTACGAGTAATTTTATGAATAATAACGTGTGATAACGTGAATCTGGCTTAATTGTGATTATGTACTAAATTTTCGGGTATATACCATTTGAGTGGAAAACCAGTGTGATGATAATCTTAACTGTAAATAAGGCGTTGCTAATGCAAACGCCGACAAATGAAAGGATTGGTTCATTATTAACTCAAATGAGTTGGATTTGACAGTGACAGAGAATATGGAGAAGGCTTTGCAGCTATCACACGGAGTAGGTTATAATGAATATAGCCGTAATTTAGACGTGAGAATGAGAGTGGAAAGACGAAGAGAAAGAAGTTATAGGCTCGAGTCACAAATCGTAAATGAATACAGTCGTCGGGTATTTAAATAGGAAAGGAAAAGTCAGTGTTAGTAGCGCTGGCTTTTTCGAATGATAAGAGTATCAATAAATTATCATTTGCTGACTGACATATTTCGAATGAATGGAAACGAGTAATATTAAGAATAAGTAAAGAATGCGTAAGCATGAACCTGACAAACACATACTTTTAAGGTGTTTTTCTTTTCCACTATATACATAGTGGAAAATAAGGCATTATTAGTTGCTTCTACTTTTCATTTGTTATAATATTGTAATGAGAATAAATTGAGAATGATTTTACCAAAAAATACAAAAGTTCACAAGAAATTGTTGGAGGTATAAATATATGGCATCTTCTACATTAAAAATCAAAGATTTACATGTTTCAATTGAGGATAAAGAAATTCTAAAAGGTGTAAATTTAGAAGTAAAAGGTGGAGAAATCCACGCAATCATGGGACCTAATGGTACAGGAAAATCAACATTATCTTCTGCGATCATGGGACATCCTAAATATGAAGTAACAAGCGGAAGCATCACAATAGATGATGAAGATGTGTTAGAAATGGAAGTAGATGAGCGCGCTAAAGCAGGCCTATTCCTTGCTATGCAATATCCAAGTGAAATCACTGGGGTTACAAATGCTGACTTCTTACGTTCTGCAATTAATGCACGTCGTGAAGAAGGAAATGAGCTTTCAATCATGAAGTTCATTCGTCAATTAGATTCAAAAATGGACTTCCTTGAAATGGATCAAGATATGGCACAACGTTATTTAAATGAAGGATTCTCTGGCGGAGAAAAGAAACGTAACGAAATTCTTCAATTAATGATGATCGAGCCAAAAATCGCTATTCTTGATGAAATTGACTCAGGTCTAGATATCGACGCATTGAAGGTTGTATCAAAAGGTATTAACGACATGCGCGGAGAAGACTTTGGATGCATTATGATTACTCACTACCAACGTCTATTGAACTACATTACTCCTGACTTCGTACATGTTATGATGCAAGGTCGTATCGTGAAATCTGGTGGTCCTGAGCTTGCGCAACGTCTTGAAGCAGAAGGTTACGATTGGATTAAAAAAGAATTAGGTATTGAAGACGAAACTGAAGGCCAAGAAGCGTAAGGTTAGGAGGATTTCAATGACTACTGAAATGAAATTATCGCTTGGGAAAGAAGAAATTCAATCTTTCTCAAAACAAAACAATGAACCAAGTTGGTTACTGGAGTTAAGAGAAAAAGCATTTGAAGCAGTTTCTTCTCTTCCATTACCAAAACCAGATAAAACAAAAATAGAAAAATGGAATTTCACAGATTTTCCTAAACATACAACAGTAAGTGAAGCATATGCTTCTGTAGATGCTCTTCCAAGTGAAGTAAAATCTCTACTAGATGTAGATGCAAGCAACAACCTTTATGTACAAAGAAACAATACACCAGCATATTTAGAGCTTTCTCAATCATTGAAAGAGCAAGGTGTTATTTTTACAGATATTATTACTGCTGCTCGTGAGCATAGTGATCTTGTTGAAAAATTCTTCATGACAAAAGGTATTACAGTTAATGAGCACCGTTTATCAGCTCTACATGCTGCTTTAATGAACGGTGGTATCTTTATTTACGTACCAAAAAATGTTGAAGTGAAAGAACCACTTCAAGCTGTATACGTTCTTGATCAACAAGATGCATCACTATTTAATCATGTTTTAATCGTAACTGAAGATAATAGTATGGTGACGTATGTTGAGAATTACATTTCAACAGTAGAGGGTGCAGGGATTGTCAATATTGCTTCTGAAGTAATTGCTGGTAACAACTCTAAAGTTGTTTACGGAGCGGTAGATACATTATCAAAAAATAATGTAACATATGTAAACCGTCGTGGTGTAGCTGGTGCTAATGCGAGAATTGAGTGGGCACTTGGCTTAATGAATGATGGAGATACTATTTCAGAGAATATTACAAATCTAATTGGTGATGGATCATACGCTGATACCAAATCAGTTGTTGTAGGACGTGGAGAGCAAAAGCAAAACTTCACAACAAGCATCATTCATCATGGTAAAAACTCAGAAGGTTATATTCTGAAACACGGTGTTATGAAAGATAGTGCATCTTCAATCTTTAATGGTATCGGTAAAATTGAACATGGCGCATCTAAATCTAATGCTGAACAAGAATCAAGAGTATTGATGTTAAGTGAAAAAGCGCGTGGAGATGCTAACCCAATTCTTCTAATCGATGAAGATGATGTAACAGCAGGACATGCTGCATCTGTTGGTCGTGTTGATCCTATTCAGCTTTATTATATTATGAGCCGTGGGATTTCTAAGAAAGAAGCAGAACGTTTAATCATTCATGGATTCCTTGCACCGGTTGTTAATGAACTTCCGATTGAAGGCGTAAAGAAACAATTGGTTGAGGTAATCGAAAGGAAAGTTCGATAATGGACGCATACGAAATTCGTAAATTGTTTCCTATACTGCATCAAGAAGTGAACGGTTCGCCGCTCGTATATCTTGATTCAGCTGCCACTTCGCAAAAGCCACAAATGGTAATTGATACAATCGATCAATATTATAGAGAGTACAATTCGAATGTTCACCGTGGTGTGCATACACTAGGTACAAGAGCAACCGATGGTTATGAGGGAGCTCGTGAAAAGGTTCGTAAGTTTATCAACGCTGCTTCTACTGAAGAAATTGTGTTTACCAAAGGCACAACAGCATCATTGAATCTTGTAGCTGCAAGTTATGGTCGTGCAAATGTAAAAGAAGGCGATGAAATCGTCATTTCTTACATGGAACATCATAGTAATATTATTCCTTGGCAACAAGTAGCGAAACAAACAGGAGCAACATTGAAATACTTGCCGCTTCAACCTAATGGAACGATTTCATTAGAAGATGCAAGACAAGTAATTACTCCAAATACAAAAATCGTATCCATTACGCATGTATCAAATGTATTAGGTGTAATCAATCCTGTTAAAGAATTAGCTGCTATCGCTCATGAAAATGGAGCGATTATGGTTGTTGACGGTGCACAAGGAGCACCACATATTAAGCTTGACGTACAAGAATTAGATTGTGATTTCTATTCGATTTCAGGTCACAAAATGTGCGGACCAACTGGAATCGGCGTACTATACGGTAAGAAAGTACTTCTTGAAAACATGGAGCCAATTGAATTTGGTGGAGAAATGATTGATTTCGTTGATCTATATGATTCAACTTGGAAAGAGCTACCTTGGAAGTTTGAAGGTGGCACACCAATCATTGCTGGTGCAATTGGTTTAGGAGCTGCGATTGATTTCTTGGAAAGCATTGGACTTGAGGCGATTGAACAGCATGAGCATAAACTAGCTGCATATGCGATGGAACGTATGACGGGTATTGATGGTCTCACAATTTATGGACCAGAAGATGCTTCTAAGCGTGCTGGAGTTATTACTTTCAATCTAGATGATGTTCATCCACATGACGTGGCAACAGTCCTAGACGCAGAAGGAATCGCTGTTCGTGCAGGTCATCATTGCGCTCAACCTTTAATGAGATGGTTAAAAGCTTCTGCAACAGCAAGAGCAAGCTTTTATTTATACAACACGGAAGAGGATATTGATAAGTTGGTAGCTGGGCTTGTCAAAACAAAGGAGTATTTTAACAATGTCTTTTAATAACTTAGATACCCTTTATCGTCAAGTAATTATGGACCATTATAAAAACCCTCGTAATAAAGGTGAGCTTGATGAAGGAAATTTAACGATTGATATGAACAATCCAACTTGTGGCGACCGTATCCATTTAACATTGAAAGTGGAAGATGGAATTGTGACGGATGCTAAGTTTGATGGTGAAGGATGTTCAATTTCAATGTCTTCTGCTTCCATGATGACTCAAGCCATTAAAGGAAAAGATGTAGAAACTGCTATGAAGTTGTCATCAATCTTTTCGAATATAATGCAGGGTAAAGAATATGATGAAGAAGATTTAGATTTAGGTGATATTGAAGCTCTACAGGGAGTTTCTAAATTTCCAGCTCGTATAAAATGTGCGACACTTGCTTGGAAAGCGATGGAAAAAGGATTAAAAGAATAATAAATTGCAGCTAGATTTGAGGGGGCTTTGCCCTCTCAATCATAAGTTGAATCGGATAATAATGAGAGAGAAAACGTCTCATCACAACAATGAAGGCCTTTTCTCCTCTGAAATGGAGGTATACTACCTATGGCAAAAAAAATGCCTGAAATCGGTGATTATAAATATGGGTTTTCTGATCGCGATGTTTCTATTTTCCGTTCAAAACGCGGGTTAACAAAAGAAATCGTAGAAGAAATCTCGAAGATGAAAAGCGAACCAAAATGGATGCTTGATTTCCGCCTAAAGTCACTAGAGTATTTTTACAAAATGCCAATGCCACAATGGGGCGGTGATTTAGCAAGCTTAAACTTTGATGAAATCACGTATTACGTAAAACCATCTGAGAAATCAGAGAAATCTTGGGATGAAGTACCGGAAGAAATCAAACAAACATTTGATAAGCTAGGTATTCCAGAAGCTGAACAAAAGTATCTTGCAGGTGTATCAGCTCAATATGAATCTGAGGTTGTTTATCACAACATGAAAGAAGATCTTGAAGAGCAAGGTATTATCTTTAAAGATACAGATTCTGCACTTCGTGAGAATGAAGATATTTTCCGCGAGCATTGGGCTACTGTTATTCCACCAACAGATAATAAATTCTCAGCTCTAAACTCAGCAGTTTGGTCAGGTGGTTCATTCATCTATGTTCCTAAAGGAATTAAATTAGAAACGCCACTACAAGCGTACTTCCGAATTAACTCTGAGAATATGGGACAATTTGAACGTACATTAATCATCGTTGATGAAGGTGCAAGTGTACACTATGTAGAAGGCTGTACAGCTCCTGTTTACACAACAAACTCTCTACACAGTGCAGTTGTTGAAATCATTATTAAGAAAGATGCATACTGCCGTTATACAACGATTCAAAACTGGGCAAACAACGTATATAACCTCGTTACGAAGCGTGCAACATGTGATGCAAATGCAACGATGGAATGGATTGATGGTAACATCGGTTCTAAACTTACAATGAAATATCCGGCTGTTATTCTTAAAGGCGAGGGCGCTCGTGGTTTAACACTATCGATTGCTATCGCTGGTAAAGGTCAGCATCAAGATGCTGGTGCAAAAATGCTACATTTAGCGCCTAATACTTCATCTACAATTGTATCGAAATCAATTTCGAAACATGGTGGTAAAGTAACATATCGTGGTATTGTGCACTTCGGTCGTAAAGCAGATGGAGCACGTTCAAATATCGAATGTGATACATTGATTATGGATAATCAATCTACCTCTGATACAATTCCATATAATGAAATTCTAAATGATAATATTTCTTTAGAGCATGAAGCGAAAGTTTCGAAAGTTTCTGAAGAACAATTATTCTATCTAATGAGCCGTGGTATTTCTGAGCAAGAAGCAACAGAAATGATCGTTATGGGCTTCATTGAACCATTTACGAAAGAATTACCGATGGAATATGCGGTCGAGATGAATAGATTAATTAAGTTCGAAATGGAAGGCTCGATAGGTTAAGCCTTTTAAAAAGAAACACCTCCTTTATGGATAGATGCCATTTAGGAGGTGTTTTTTTATCCCGTTCTAACTGGCGCTAAGACACTCCCACTTCAAAACGAAAGTAAAAGCAAAGACGTTTAAGTGAGTGTTTAAGCGCCAGTAAGAACCCGATTGGTTCAACTAATAATCGGTGGAGGATGGACGAAAACCCCCACCGATTAAAGTTTCACTTTATGAGTATTTAGTATAACTACTGTTGAATTTTGCGTGGTATCTAGCTCCAGCGCCCAG
>NZ_JBALMO010000224.1:0-3829 GCF_036963345.1 Bacillus sp. JJ722 | reverse complement strand
TTATGACCTCGAGGGGCTGGCCGTTGAAGCTTGACACATCGAATCGCTTGTCATCTCTTCGTGTTTCCTTTATCTCAGTCGATGGGCTCCAGCCCATACGGAGCAAAGCGGGCTCTTCCGCTTTTCTATTTAAGTAGTTGAAGAAAGCACACTACTTTTCTCTGTGTTAGAATAGTGTTAATACTTGAGTAAAGAGTGATGGCAAATGATATATATTGGAGTGACAGGATGGGGAGATCATGAATCATTATATGGTTCAAAGTTAGCTTCTCGTGATCGTTTACAAGTGTATGCAGAACATTTTCCAATTGTTGAAGTTGATACGACGTTTTACGCCATTCAATCAAAACAAAATAGTTTAAAATGGGTAAAAGAGACGCCAGATTCTTTTCAGTTTGTTGTAAAAGCCTATCAAGGAATGACGGGACATAATAGGAGTGAAATATCTTACAAGAGTAAAGAAGAAATGTTTGATGCTTATATTGATTCGTTAATACCCTATCAAGAGGCGAACAAGTTAGCGATGGTTTTGTTTCAGTTTCCACCTTGGTTTCATTGTGTGAAAGAGAATGTCGAATATTTGAGATGGTGTAAGCGACAAATGCGAGATATTCCCGTAGCGCTTGAATTTCGTAATCGTACATGGTTTGCAGAACCATTTATAGATAAGACATTGGCTTTTATGAAAAGTGAAGGATGGATTCATGGAATTGTCGATGAACCACAAGCGGGTGAAGGTTCCATCCCAACAGTTCTTCAATCTACTACTAGTAATAAGACGTTAATTCGTATGCATGGACGTAATGTATTTGGATGGAATAAAGCGACGGCAGGAGATGATTGGCGAGCTGTTCGCTTCTTGTATCGATATAATGAGAATGAGCTTATGCAATGGAAAGAGCACATACTTCAATTAGAAAAGCAGTCAAAAGATATTTACATAGTATTTAATAATAATTCCGGAGGCGACGCAGCTGATAATGCGAAGGAATTGATTTCGTTACTAGGCATTGAATATTCAAACTTAGCGCCAAGACAACTTGATTTGTTTTAGTAATGAATATTATTTTTTTAATAAAGAAGATTAGTTAATGAAGAGTTGTTTTTTAAAATTTTTTAACAAAGGCGGCTATACAATTGGAATGGATTTTACTTTTATTAGTAACGGGCTTATGTGCGGGGGTAATTGGCTCGGTAATTGGTCTAGGTGGCGGAATTATTATTGTGCCAGCCGTATTGTTCTTTCATAATTCTTTAGGTCTGCTTGAAGGTTTAACACCTCAAAAGGCAGTTGGAATTTCGACGGTAATGATGATTTTTACGGGATTATCCTCAACGCTTGCTTATATAAAATATAAAACGGTGGATTATAGAACAGGATTGATTTTTTTTATAGGTAGCGGACCTGGTGGAATTCTTGGTTCATATGTCAATAAAATGCTGGATTTGAACTCATTTAATTTATTCTTTGGTTCATTTGTTATCATTGTTTCAATTATCCTATTGATTAAGGATAAGTTAAAACCATCGAAATTAATTAATAGTGCTACCGTTAAAAGAACTTATCAAGATAAGGATGGAAAGGAATATATTTATGGATACCGTCCAATCATCGCCATTTCAATTTGCTTTGTAGTAGGTTTTTGTTCAGGGTTATTTGGTATTGGAGGAGGATCATTAATTGTACCAGCAATGATTTTGTTGTTTTTATTTCCTCCACACGTTGCGGTCGCAACATCCATGTTTCTTGTATTCTTATCCTCCATTACGAACTCTATAACACATATTGCATTGGGGAACGTTATCTGGCCTTATGCAATTGCATTAATACCAGGAGCATGGATTGGAGCGAAAATCGGAGCATACATTAATACAAAGTTAAAAAGCTCTACACTTGTAAGCATTTTACGGATAATGCTTTTAATAATTGGTATCAAACTTATAATAGAGGGAATTACCGGCTAAAAGAAAGTGATTTATTGAAGTAAATGAAATGCGGTACATAGATAAAAAAGAGGGGATTACGTTGGAAGAAAAAATACATTTGTATCATATTAATGATCTTCATAGCCACTTTGAACATTGGCAACGAATTGAGCATTTTATCCATGACCGGAAAGCATGGCATAGTGATGTTGGGGAAGAGACCATTGTTGTAGATATAGGAGATCACGCAGATCGATTTCATCCCTATACGGAAGCGTCTTCAGGTAAGGGTAATGTGGAATTACTTAATCAGTTAGGATGTCAGTTTGCGACAATTGGTAATAACGAAGGAATCACATTTCCATATGAAGCATTGAATCATTTATATGATGATGCGGAATTTAAGGTTGTATTAGCGAATTTATATGATAAAAATGAACAAAGGCCTAAGTGGGCATTGCCTTATAGTATTCATACAACAAATAAAGGCACACGAATTGCCTTTATTGGAGCAACAGCTTACTTCCGCTTGTTTTATGAATCATTAGGGTGGAATATTAAGGAGCCTCTTGAGGAAATTCGCCAAGTGGTAAGGAAAGTCAAAGATCACTCAGATATGCTTGTTTTGCTTTCACATTTAGGTCTTGAATATGACGAGCTATTAGCGAATGAAATTCCAGAATTAAATCTTATTTTTGGAGGGCATACACACCATATTCTTCATGAAGGAAAATATGTGAACGATACGTTACTATGTGGAGCGGGAAAATGGGGTACGTATGTTGGACATGTTGAGATAACTGTTGATAAAAATAAGAAAATTCTCCAAAGTGAAGCTAGATTATATAATATGAATGAACAAAATCTTGTACAAGGAGAAAAAGAGTTCGGTGCTAAGTTATACAAAGAAGGTAAAGAAAAGATGACACAGCAAGTATGTCAATTACCGGATAAATTGGTGGTGGATTGGTTTAAGGAAACACCATTAGTCGAGCTTTTATGTAGAACCCTTAAAGAGTGGTGCGATGCAGATTGTGCATTTTTAAATGCGGGTTTATTACTAGATGAACTTGATGCTGGTCCGGTTACATTATATGATTTGCATCGGATTTGTCCGCATCCCATTAATCCTTGTGTAATTGAAATAAAGGGTTCAGAGTTAAAAGAAGTAATCATTCAGTCAACTGATCCAACCTGGCCACATATGCAAATAAAGGGTTTTGGCTTCCGAGGCAATGTACTAGGTACCATGGTTTATAGCGATATTACAATGAATAGCCACCATGAAATTTGGATTGGGAATGATAAACTTGATACGAAAAGAACGTATCGTTTAGCCATACCTGATATGTTTACTTTCGGTTTTTTCTTTCCTGCAATTAAAAGATCGGAAAAGAAAGCTTATTACTTACCCGAGTTCCTAAGAGATTTACTCGCTTATGAGTTGAAAAGAATATATCCATAATTTGCGCAGACTATCCTACAAAATATGTTGGATAGTCTTTTTTATCCAATGTAACACCTATTCTAGGCATTTTTCATACTCTGAATAAGGTAAGGAGGGGATTTGTGTCTATGATGGAGTTAAAACCAATTCAAATTGAGGGTCGAACATTTTTGGGTATTGTTGTTAAGTTGCCAAAGACAAATTTGCTAGTGGTATCATCTGACCAAGGATATATTATGTGCGGGGCTTTGGATGTTGCTTTGTTGAATGAAAAGTTGAAAGACCGCAATATTATTGCTGGGAGAGCAGTTGGGGTAAAAACACTTGATCAGCTTTTAGAAGCACCATTAGAATCTGTGACATTTGGAGCGGAAAGCTTAGGAATTGAGAAGGGAACTATAGGAAGAGAAGCTCTTTTAAAAATGTGATGAGGCTGCCCGAAAAGTGATTTTCAAT
>NZ_JBALMO010000223.1:0-4855 GCF_036963345.1 Bacillus sp. JJ722 | reverse complement strand
AATTATGTTAAAATAAAGTTTTTAAATTAACTATAATCTCATTATCTTGTCTATAATAATTAATATGTCTATGATTAACTTAAATAGTTGATTTGGACAATATAGTAGATTACTGATTTATGGCTACTCGATTCTTTCTAGTAGCAAGCTTATACTATTAAAGAATGCATAATGCTAATTTACAGAAAACGAAACCATACTTAGTTTTCAGACGTAATATACAGTAGAGCATCTTAATGAAAATAGAGGTGAAAGTGGATTGTCAAATAATAAATTTAAGAATTGGACCATTCAAATTCTTATCATTTTAACTATTGCTTATTTATGTACTAAATTATCTTTTTTGTTAGAGCCAATTGGGATTTTCTTTTCAACGTTATTTATGCCCATACTAATATCAGGTTTCTTATTTTTTATCTTTAATCCTGTAGTAAAGCTATTTCAAAGAAAATTAAAGTTAAATCGAGGTTTCTCCATATTATTGCTATACGTCATTATCTTTGCAGCAATAGGATTCAGCATAGCCAATGTCGTACCAATCATAACCAAACAGATCACTTCTTTTATAAATGACTTACCAACATACGGTAAGCAACTTGAAGTATTTATCAATGAATTGGCTCACTCAAAAGAACTGAAGACTTTTCTTGCTAATGATTATATTCCATTTGATACGATTCAAAATAAGCTAACTGAACTTTTAAACACTCTACCGAATACGATTACAAATAGTGCTATTGGTGTTTTTGGATTCGTTACAAATGCAACCATTACAATAGTAACCGTTCCAATCATATTGTTTTATATGTTTAAAGACGGGCATAAACTACCTGATTCTCTTTCTAATTTTATCCCAACGAACTATCGTAAAGAGGGATTAGTCATTTTTAAAGATGTAGGAAATACACTTTCTGCATATATTAATGGCCAAGTAACTGTAGCATGTTTCGTTGGATTTCTTACATTTATTGGCTATTTAATTATTGATGTACCCTATGCATTACTAATGGCTTTAATTGTAGCTGTAACAAATATTATTCCTTATGTTGGACCATTTCTCGGTGGAGCACCTGCTGTAATCATTGCACTATTTGATTCACCACTTCAGGTATTCCTTGTTATCGTTGTAATAGTTATTGCTCAACAACTTGAAGGAAACTTATTATCTCCACTTATTCTCGGAAAAAGCTTAGATATACATCCAGCAACCGTTATTATTTTGCTCCTTGTAGCTGGAAATATTGCAGGCGTCCTAGGAATGGTACTAGCTGTTCCGGCCTATGCCGTGTCAAAAACAATTGTCGTTAGTATTGTCAAATTCAACAATGCTAGGAAACGAGCCACAATAGAGACTTAACTCAATAAAGGGAAATCTCCCATTGATTGACTAAACAAGGTTATCTTGAAAGTATAATTTTTGCTACTTTCAGGATAACCTATTTTTTATAGTGAGCCGTATGGCCTTCTCCTCCTTAAATCGCATTTATTAATTGATTTCAAAAGAAAAATTGGTTAATCTTATTAAAATTTATTTTAAAAAGATAATAGAAATATAACTAAAGGATGCGAAAAAGTGATGGCAACAGAAATTACTGTAACAAATGCAACACTAAATGATTTGCCAATTATTGTAGAAATCTATAATTCAACTATTTCTTCAAGGATGGTGACAGCGGACACTGAACCTGTGTCTGTACAAAGTCGTGAAAATTGGTTTCACGAACACTCACCTTCCCATAGACCTCTCTGGTTAGTAAAGTATGAAGGAGAAATATGTGGTTGGATTAGCTTTCAGTCTTTCTATGGAAGACCGGCTTATAATGGAACAGCCGAAATAAGTATATATATACATGAAGACTTTCGAGGGAAAGGTCTAGGTAAAGCAATGTTGCAAAAAGCCATCGATGCTTGTCCGACATTGAAGATTAAAACGATACTTGGCTTCATCTTTGCCCATAATGAACCAAGCCTCCGATTGTTTAAACGCTTCGACTTCGAACAATGGGCACATTTACCAAAAGCAGCAGAACTAGATGGGATTGAAAGAGACCTTATCATTCTAGGAAAAAGAATTAATTAATGAATAATATTTCCTACTAAAAAACAAAAGAATGTTCCGATATATACAAGGAACATTCTTCTTTTAAGTAATATTAAATTATTTATCTCATCACTTGTATACCTAACATCTAAGAATAATTTTAAGGACCATATTGATATATTACGGCTTAAATACCTCTCTTTTTATTTTTTCACACCTTTATCAATGTACCAGAATTCAATTCTGAATTTTACAAATTTTAAAAAGAAGTTAATATTTGTTGGGTTTTACCGATTCAATCGTTGTAGGTATTACTTCACAGTAAACAAGGAGAGGATAAAATGTTAACTATTCAATCATTAAATAAGCAATTTATTGGCGGAGTTTGGAGAGATGGACAAAGCGAAAGAACGATTAAGGATGTCAATCCTTACAATGGTGAAGTTTTAACAGAATTTAAATTAGCCAATGTCGCTGATGTAGATTTGGCATATCAATCTTCATTAAATGCAAAGAATGAATGGGATAAGGTTAATCCTTATAAAAAAAGAGATATTCTTGAAAAAGCTGCGCAGTACATAGAGCAACATGAAGAAGAAATCGTCAACATTATTATTGATGAATTGGGTGGAACAGCATTAAAAGCACATTTTGAAATCGGTTTAGTAAAGAACATCGTCAAAGAAGCAGCAACGTTTCCATTACGAATGGAAGGTAAAATCTTACCTTCTGTAGAGGATGGCAAAGAAAATCGATTATATCGCTTTCCAGTTGGGGTTGTTAGCGTAATTAGTCCTTTTAACTTCCCATTCTTTTTATCAATGAAATCAGTAGCACCTGCATTAGGAGCTGGAAACGGCGTAGTTCTAAAGCCTCATGAAGAGACACCGGTAACTGGTGGAACACTTATTGCAAAAATATTCGAAGAAGCTGGACTTCCTCAAGGACTATTAAATGTTGTCGTTACGGATATTGCTGAAATTGGTGATGCACTAGTTGAACATCCAATCCCTAGAGTAATATCATTTACTGGTTCAACTAAAGTCGGTAGCCATATTGGACAAGTAGCTATTAAAAACTTCAAGAAGCCATTATTAGAATTAGGTGGAAACAGTGCATTTATCGTGATGGATGATGCAGATATTGACTATGCAGTTAAAGCAGCTACGTTTAGTCGTTTTACGCACCAAGGACAAATTTGCATGTCTTCTAACCGTGTTCTTGTTCAAAAAGGAATTTATGAAGAGTTTCTAGCTAAATACACAGATAAAGTAGCTTCTCTTAAAGTAGGAGATCCGAAAAATCCTGAAACTGTTATTGGTCCTGTCATGAATGAAAGAGCAGCTGTTAATCTTCAAAACATAATTGAAAAAGGAATCGAACAAGGCGCAAAAGCTGCGCTTGACGGTAAAATTGTAGGAAATATGGTTGAACCTATAATTCTTACAGATGTTAAGCCAGAGATGATTTTAGCACAAGAAGAGCTATTCGGTCCTGTTGTCTGTGTTATCCCGTTTGAAACAGAAGAAGAAGCAATTACAATTGCTAATGATACAAGATTTGGACTGAGTGGTGCTATTCATACAGCTAATCTTGAGCGTGGAGTTGAAATCGCTAAGAAGATACATACAGGTATGATCCACGTTAACGATATTTCAATTAACGATGAACCAATCGTTGCATTTGGTGGAGAGAATCAATCAGGTTTAGGAAGAATGAATGGTCAATGGAGTCTAGAAGAATTTACGACTTTAAAATGGATTTCAGTTAATTACGGACAACGTAATTTCCCATACTAATACTTGAAAGGTGCTAGTGAAAATAGTGAATAAAACAGAGGAAAGAGTAGATCAAAGACCAGAAATAATCGATGCGTTTTTAATGGTGGCACCACTGCTTCAAAAGCTGGTTCTTGATGATATTACTATTGGTATTTATGATACTGAAAAACTAATTATCAATTATCCTGGTAAAACATTCTCATTAAATGTAAAACCAGGAGATCCGCTGGCAGAAGGTGACATCATTACGGATGCAATAAGAAATAACTGTGAGAAAACAGCTACTGTTCCAAAAGAATTATTCGGATTTCCACTGATTGCTAAAGCTATTCCTTTACATGATCAACACGGAAAAGTAGTCGGCGGAATTGGTATAGGAACTAGTGTAGAAAAAGCAAATTTACTATATGAAGTAGCAGATAGCTTATCTGCAATCGTAGAAGAAACCGCTTCATCTTTAGAAGAAATCACAGATTCCGTAACTACTCTAGCTGACCGAGTTTCCGATATTTCTGGACATATGAAAGAAGTAAGTTCCGGGGCAGATCAAATAGGTCAAATCTCAACGGTTGTAAAAGGCGTTTCTGATCAAAGTAACCTGCTTGGTTTAAATGCAGCCATTGAAGCTGCAAGAGCTGGTGAAGCTGGACGAGGTTTTTCTGTTGTTGCAGATGAAATTAGAAAACTAGCAACAAACTCAAAAGAAAATGTTTCGCAGATTGATGAAATTACAAAAAGCATGCAAACTGCAATTCAAAATCTAAATATCGCATTTTCTGGTATTAATGAATTCACAAATAACCAAGCAGCAGCCATTGAAGAAATTTCTGCTACTGTCTTGGAAATTAGTAAAAACGCTCAACAATTATCTAATATGGCAGGTAGTCAGCTACTAGAAAAGAGTGGGTCAAAAGGTTAATAATCCATATTACCGTAACCGTTATGGGATTATTGCTTTCACTAGAGCATTAAGAAAAGCGGAAGCGCCCCGTTTTGCTCCGTATGGACTGGAGCCATCCGACTGAGATAAAGG
>NZ_JBALMO010000222.1:3993-5118 GCF_036963345.1 Bacillus sp. JJ722 | reverse complement strand
CGCCAGTAAGAAACCGATTAAAGGATCACTTTATAGTTTCCTACGTTCCTTTTCCGCTCTATAGAATTCATGAAACATTTTCATGAGTGCTCGCTTTTCAATTCTTGAAACATAGCTTCGAGAAATACCTAATTCTTTAGCGATTTCTCGTTGTGTTTTCTCTTTAAAAGGCCCAAGACCAAACCGATTAACAATGACTTCTTTTTCTCTTTCATCAAGTACATCAATATATTTTTTTACTTTTTCAATTTCTAAATTTAATTGAATCGTGTCGATTACATCTTCTGATTCAGATTTTAAGACATCGATTAAAGATATTTCATTTCCTTCCTTATCTTGACCGATTGGATCATGGAGTGAAACGTCTTTTTTTGTTTTTTTCGTAGCTCGTAAATGCATGAGTATTTCATTTTCAATACATCTCGCGGCATATGTTGCTAGCTTCGTTCCTTTTCCATCAGAATAGCTTTCTATGGCTTTAATTAGCCCGATTGTACCTATGGATATTAAATCTTCTGTTTCTTCTCCTGTGTTTTCAAATTTCTTAACAATATGAGCGACAAGCCGTAAATTATGTTCAATTAATATGTTGCGTGCTTCGGAATCTCCTTTACTCATTAACTTTAAGTACTTCTGTTCATCCTTTGCAGACAAAGGTTGTGGAAAAGCATTGTTTTTTACATATGATACGAGAATGACAAGCTCCTTCAAAATGTATCCAAGTGCTATGAATAATCCAGACAATAGATCACCCCCACTTATTTCAGACATTCGCCTATAAACAATAATATGTTGGTTGGATAGTAATCGTGTCTGTACAACAATTGTTTTATAAAAAAGGCTTGTACTAGATGCTACAGGGACAAGCAGAAACAGGAACAATACAGGCTTAGTTACATATTTTAATAGAAAGAAGATATAAGGAGGGTTATATATGGGCTATGGAAATGGTTACGGATATGGATATCCTAGCTATGGTTATCCAAGCTATGGATGTCCGTTACCACCACCTGCGCCAATTCCGCCACCTGCACCAATTCCACCACCGATACCTCCAGGACCTGTACCGTTCTATGGAGGAGGTGGCGCATACGCGTTTTTCATCATTATTTTTATTATTTTATT
>NZ_JBALMO010000222.1:0-3817 GCF_036963345.1 Bacillus sp. JJ722 | reverse complement strand
AAAGGGCGTTCGAAAAGTGTTTGGATATCACTTTTCGGACAGCTTCCCTTTTCTGTTTTCCATAATGATTGTTCGATGCTTTAAATTAGTGAAGAGTAGATTTCACTTAATAGGAATTTTTTTCTTTTTTATAGTAGTTAATGCAGGGCTAATGGTAGAATATACATATCTAAAATGAGGAGGGGAAGCGAATGACGTATTCACCTGTGTGGGATTTGGATGTGTTTTTTTCTGGAGGGAGCAATTCTGAACAATTCGCAGCATACATCAACACAATTAAAGAGGAATTGACACAACTAGATCGACTTATTACTGATTGGCAAGTAGTTTCTAATGAAGAAGATGCAGTTGCTTTACATAATATTCTACCGTTAATTGCTAACATTGAAATGAAGTTAAATCAAAGTGATAGTTTTGTTGGATGCTTGGAAGCGCAAGATATGAAAGATTATGGTTCAAAAAGATGGCGTTCCCAGATAACGACTCTGTTTGCGACTTATACTAGCCTGCAAGCAAAATTAGATGAAAAGTTTGTGAAGATAAACAAATTGTTTTTTCAACAATTAATTCAAAATGATGAGTTTGAAGAATTGCAATTTATTCTTAGTGAACGTAGACGAAATGCGAAAGAAAAGCTTTCTGTAACAGAAGAAACATTAATTGAGCAGCTTGGTATTGATGGGTATCATGGCTGGAGTGAACTATATGATAGCTTAGTGGGATTTATTACTATTCCGTTTGAAGAGAAAGGTAAGACTGAAATGTTGTCGGTAGGGCAGGCAGCTAATAAGTTTTCACATCCGGATCGTAGTGTAAGGAAGCGAATATTTAAGGAATGGGAAAAGGCGTGGAGTGATAAAGAAGAATTGTTTGCACATGCATTAAACCATTTAGCAGGATATCGGTTAACTGTATATGAGAAGCGTGGATGGAATAACGTTTTGAAAGAACCGCTTGAGATTAGCCGTATGAAAGAAGAAACATTAAATAGTATGTGGGAAGCTATTACGAAGAATAAGCATCACCTTGTTGCATTTCTTCAACGAAAAGCAAAGTTGTTAGGTATAGAGAAATTAAGTTGGTATGATTTAGATGCACCACTTCAGACAACTACTGGTCAACATATGACCTATGATGAAGGTGCGAAGTTCATTCTAAAGCACTTTTCTTCATTTGGAAAGCAGTTAACGACTTTTACAGAAAAGGCTTTTGAAGATAGATGGATAGAGGCGGAAGATCGCTCCAATAAACGACCAGGTGGATTTTGTACAGACTTCCCTGAGAGTAAGCAATCCAGAATCTTCATGACCTACTCAGGAACTCCAGATAATATTTCGACACTGGCTCATGAGCTAGGGCATGCTTTTCATTCTTATGCAATGCGTGATGTTCATCCTCTGAATGGCAATTATGCGATGAATGTGGCAGAAACAGCTTCAACATTTGCAGAGATGATTGTATCTGATGCATCAGTGAATGAAGCAACAAAAAAAGAAGAAAAAATTGCAATGCTTGAAAATAAAATTCAAGGAATCATTGCGTTTTTCATGAATATCCATGCACGATTCTTATTTGAAACAAGATTTTATGAAGAACGTCGAAACGGAACAGTTTCTTCGGATCGATTAAATGAACTAATGTTAGAAGCACAAAGAGAAGCGTATTGTGATGCACTTGACGAATATCATCCACAGTTTTGGGCTTCTAAGCTACATTTTTACATTTCTTCTACACCATTTTATAATTTTCCATACACATTTGGATTTTTGTTTTCTCGGGGAATTTACGAAAAAGCATTACATGCAGGAGAAGGATTTGAAGAGCAGTATATCGCCTTGCTTAAAGATACTGGCTGCATGACAGTAGAAGATTTAGCAATGAAACATTTCCAAGAAGATATGACAAAGATTGATTATTGGGAACGTGCGGTTCAATCATGTGTGAAAGATATCGAGTTATTCTTGCAATTAACAGAATAGAGTAAATATGATACTTTGGAAGATAATATAATTTATAATCAAAAAATCGTCTCTAAAATATAGAGACGATTTTTTTGATGAAAATTAGATTTTTTTAAGTTTGAAAGGACTAATCATTGAAAGTGCTAATAAGCACATTAACAATAAATAAAACACTGGTGGAAATGCTTGAATTCCTAAGTAGCTTAATGTCGCTAAACAGCCAGCCGCTGTAATGGGTAAACCAGTAAAGTAGCCTTTGCTTTCAGTGATGTTAAACTTAGCAAGACGAAAAGCGCCGCAACCAATATATAGGACTGTGAAAAACATACCTGGTGCTCCAAGATTGATAAGAACTGCTTGATAAATAAGCAGTGCAGGAGCTACTCCAAATGATATAATATCACTCATAGAATCAAGTTGTTTCCCAAGTTCTGATTCTATATTGAATTTTCTGGCAATCATGCCATCGAAACGATCGGCTAATGCTGCTACAAAAATTAATAATAAGCTATAATTTAAATGACCATTAATACCTGCCAAAATGGCAAAACCACCAAGACATAGATTCATTAAGGTCATAAGGTTAGCGGTTTGTGATTTTAACTTTTTAATGGTTTGGTCTAAAACACCCGACAAGAACATTCTGCTCACTCCTTTTTTAACCGGATGGGATGAGACAATTAATACACGCTTATTGTATAATAATATTTTATTCTTTGCACATTATGCAAGGGATAATGGCTTTATTTTAATTAATGGAGGATTTTTCATTGAAAAAATTATGGTATAGGTTTTTTATCTTTTTGACAAATCATAAAGCGTCATCAATGATGCTTATGAAGTTTAGTCAATCTAAACTGAGTAGGGGGATTATACCTTCCTATGATCGGTTGTATAAGCTAAATTGGGAAGACGTTGAGAAGGAAAGAGGAGATTTCAACACACTTCATGACTTGTTTACACGCAAACTAAAAACAGGAGTACGAAATGTGAATCAAGAAAAAAATACAGTAGTGAGCCCTGTAGATGCTGTATATGAAGATTATGGAGTTATTCAAAGTGATAGCAATATTGTTGTGAAAGGTAAAGGGTACTCCATCCAAGAAATGCTTGGAGATGATGCTGTACTTGAGAAGTACCTTGGTGGTCAATATATGATCTTGTATTTAAGCCCAAGTCATTATCATCGTATTCACTCTCCGGTTGAAGGAGAAGTTGTGAAGCGCTGGTCACTAGGTAAGCTATCGTATCCTGTAAATAAACTAGGTTTGAAATATGGTAAATCGACGTTATCAAAAAATTTTCGAGTGATTACTGAGATAAAGCATGCATTTGGCTATCTTTCAGTTGTTAAAGTAGGTGCAATGTTTGTAAATAGTATTGAAATAACGAACGATAGTGATAAGCTTCAAAAAGGTGAAGAAGTAGCTTACTTTAGTTTTGGCTCGACTGTTGTTCTTCTATTTGAAAAGGATACGTTTGAATTGAAACAAGATTTACAAGCATCTTCTGAAGTTAAGTATGGAGAGGTATTAGGGTATTTAAAACAGTAAAATATTAAAATAAAAAGCCTGATTGCTCTTAAAGAGAACAAGTCAAGCTTGATCTATAAAAAATGTATCTTACTTGTTATGATGATACTTTAATTTTGTGAGACAAGGCACGTCGGTGAATTTCAATTTCAATTAATCGAATAAAGTCCGTGCCAAGTTTGAGTTCTTTAGCTTTGAGATATGATTCAATTAATAAATCATCAGACAGTCTATTCATTTGAGTCAGCCAGTTGGCTATTCACCTCCATTGAAAAGTAGTAGGTATATTTATCGGTAACCATCATATATTAGATAGTTAAAGTG
>NZ_JBALMO010000221.1:0-6339 GCF_036963345.1 Bacillus sp. JJ722 | reverse complement strand
TCAAGTTATTAGATCTAAAGGCTAATATATTTTGTTCAAATTGCTCTAGTTCCTTTTATCATCAAAGCAATAGCTTCAGATATTTTTTTTTCTTTCTTTAACATCTTTCTATGTCTTACAACAAAATACAAACATAATAATTTTGCCCATCTTTTTGAAAGACAAGCAAAAAATACTCCTTTATCAAAAAAATACTTTTCTGTATATCCTTCAAACCAAGAAGAGTATTCTTGTTTAACATATCCTATAGTTTGGGAACTTGCATAAATTTTCAACCCTTTCCGTAGACTATCCATAATAAACAAACTATCTTCTCCGGCACTATACTTTGCACCACCACCAAATAACAGTGAAAAATAAATATTTGCTCGCTTTATTTTTTCTGTTCTGATTGCTATGTTTACTGCTCCATATCTAAGTGAATTATACCATTTCACTCGACTGTTTCTTCGAATTATACATGTCGGTCTATGATTGTTAGTACTAGGTACATTGAATACAATTATGTCTGCTTGTGGATTCTTTTTAAATTCACCAAGTATTATTTCTTTATAATTGTTAACATATGTTAAGTCATCATCTGCAAATATGCAAATATCTCCATCAGCTCTCATTAATGCTGTATTCCTACTAAGCCCTACCCCTCTTTCATTAAAAGAGAAATATTGAATTGTATAACCATCATAGTTGAACTCTTCAAATTTATTATAATCACACTGATTAACTACAATTGCATCAGATTGAATGTTTACTTTCTTTAATAAACTATAATCAGTTTGAAACATTGTTGAGAGCAAGACTTGCACTTTCATACTTTTCTCTCCATTAATTTTATTTTCCGTACTTAATCTCAAATAGCACAAATATGTTATCTTTTCATAATACTGAGTAATAATTCAGAACATTGAATAGGACTATTAAAAAAAGAGATAATACAATATTTTAAAAACTTTATTTTACGTTTTCTTCTCTTTTCAGCAAAAGCTAACACTGCAAAATGTCTCATTGTTATATACCTTTTTTCTTTTGAAGACAATTCTGTAAAAAACTTTTTCTTATGTTCATACAATCTATTTTCACCATTTATTTTACTGTCTCCACTGGATAACCCTAAAGTTTCAGAATGCACATATGCCTTAATATCACAACGTTCTACATAGCTAAATCTTCCACCTTTTTGAATTGCTTTCTGCATCAAGTAGAATTCATCTCCAACATTAATCAAAGGAAAGTAGCCAATACTAATCAAATATGATTTCTTATACATCATGGTATCTGTTCCTGTCATATGATACATTAAATGATATTTTAAAAGTTGCTTGGAATATTCTAATGAATCTCTTTGTGATATTCTGTTAACATCTTCCAAATAAAATCTATTTCGTATTTCTATTAAGTTATCATTTTCATCATATAAACATAAATCTGTAATACTGAAATCAGAATCATTCTTTAGCATATTCACTAATTGCTTTTCAATTTTTTGCGGAAGATAAATATCGTCATCATCAAGAAATGTAATATATTCTCCTTTAGCAACTTCTATACCAATATTTCTTGTCATTGCAGAACCTTGATTTAGATTATTTCTAATATAGATGATGGGATGATCGGATTCTGTAATAATTTCGAACACTTTTTCATTCCATGATTTATCCGCATTATCGTCAACTACAACTATTTCTATATTTTGATATGTTTGTGTAGTAAGAGAAACTAATGCTTTCTTTAATGAATCTATTCTACGAAAAGTAGCAATAATAACACTTACTAAAGGTTCATATTCATTAACCTTTATTTTAATTTCTTCTATTCTCGACTCTCTATTAATTATTTTGTTTTCCACCTTCAACAACCCCATCACTTTTTAAAACACTTATGATAGTTCCAAAAAAACATCTTACATCCATTACAAATCCAATTTTCCCCACATAATCACCATCTAACTTCGCTTTTACTTCAATTGGTAGTTCGTCCCTACCATTTATCTGAGCCCAGCCTGTAAGACCTGGTAACACATTATTTGCACCATGTTTTTCTCTTTCTTCTATAAGATTATATTGATTCCAAAGTGCTGGTCTTGGACCTATAATACTCATCTGTCCAACAAATATATTCCATATTTGAGGTAGTTCATCAAGTGATGTTTTTCTCAAGAATTTTCCTACCTTAGTAATATACTGCTCCGGAGACTCTAACAAATGAGTAGGAGTATCTTTGGGTGTTTCAATCATCATTGTTCGGAATTTCAAAATATTAAAGTAACTTTTGTGAATTCCAACTCTTTTTTGCTTAAAAAATACAGGACCCTTTGAATCTAATTTAATAGCTATAATTAAAAGTACAAAAATAGGAAGTAATAAAATCAGTCCCATAAACGATAGCACTATATCTATCAACCTTTTAATTTTAAAAT
The DNA here is from genome assembly GCF_036963345.1 of Bacillus sp. JJ722. NCBI lineage: Bacteria > Bacillati > Bacillota > Bacilli > Caryophanales > Bacillaceae > Bacillus > Bacillus sp. JJ722. The sequence goes on along the minus strand of NZ_JBALMO010000221.1, from coordinate 3,923 downwards.
ACATCACCTTAACTCCTTAAAGGTGAATCAACTAATATTCACCACTTCAAGTTTGCTATTTGTAACATTAATCAGTGTTTCTTTTAATTCGATATTTCCCATAGTTTTCAATAAAACAAGCAATTCATATAATTCACTTTTTTTCATAGGGTATGTTTTGCCAATATGAATTTTAGAAAAAACTTTCTCTGAAAGTATTTCATTCTCCCCTAACAATTCCTCAAACATCTTTTCTCCAGGCCTTATACCTGAAAATTCTATACCAATATCATCAATAGAATAACCTGATAGATGTATTAGATTTTTCGCCAAATCTAAAATTTTCACCGGTTCTCCCATGTCGAGGACAAATACCTCTCCGCCTTTTGCTAATCCACCAGCTTGTATGACAAGACATGACGCTTCTGGTATAGTCATAAAGTATCTTGTCATTTCGGGATGTGTGACTGTAACTGGACCACCAGCTGCAATTTGTTTTTTGAACAGCGGAATCACACTTCCTCTACTACCTAAAACATTTCCAAAACGGACAGCGACATATTTTGTTTCGCTTTCCTGATTTAGATTTTGAATAATCATTTCCGCAATACGTTTCGTTGCACCCATAATATTTGGAGGGTTAACCGCTTTATCGGTAGAAATCATGACAAAGTTTTTAACTCCAAATGTGTCCGCTGCTTCTGCAACATTCTTTGTGCCTAAAACATTATTCTTAACTGCTTCATGAGGATTATATTCCATAAGTGGAACGTGTTTGTGTGCAGCTGCATGATAAACAACATTTGGTTTATAATGATTTATCACTTCAAAAATCCTTTCACGATCTTGAATATCTGCTATTATTGGAACTATATCAATATGCTCTGAATATAGATTCCTTAATTCCATATCGATATGATAAATACTATTCTCACCATGTCCGAGCAGAATAATTTTTTCAGGAGAAAATTTACATACTTGACGACAAATTTCTGAACCAATCGATCCTCCAGCACCAGTAACAAGAATTATTTTACCGGTAACATACTCCGATATGCTTTTCATATCCAATTCAACTGGCTCTCTCCCTAATAAATCCTCTACTTGTACTTCTTTGAAATGATTAACCGCTACTTTTCCTAACATAATATCTTCGATTCTAGGCATAATCTGTGTTTTCGCATTCGTTTTCACGCATTCATCAAAAATACTTTTTAATTCCTTCTTATTTAATGAAGGAATTGCTATGACAATATTATCAATCTGAAACTTTTGTACGATTTGATGAATCTCTTTAGAATTTCCTGCAACTGGTATACCCATAATATACAATTGCTTTTTTTTCGGATCATCATCGATAAATGCAACTGGTTTAAGCTCTGTTTCTTGATTATTGAGAAGTTGACGTACAACCATAGTTCCTGCAGATCCAGCTCCAATAATCAAGGTATTTTTCACTTCCGTTTGATTAAAGATAAAACGATCTCGTAATATTCTCCATGAAAAACGTGAACCACCAATTAATAACACGTGTAACATCCATGTAAGTGTGAATACTCTAACGTAAATATCTTGAAATATCAGAAGTTGAACAATAGCTGCAACAATAATTGAAAACGTTACTGCCTTTACAATAGAAATTAATTCCCCAATGCTTGCATACTCCCAAGCCTTTTTATAAAGTTTATAAAAATGAGCAAAGATATGGTGACTTATTAATAGCGATATTGAACTGACTAATAGTGTTGTTAACTTAAAGATCTGTACATTAGGAACTATTATTAAATAACTAATATAAATTGCAGATAAAACGATTAGCGAATCTAATATAGCTAGAATTATTAATCGCTTTCGATATACCAACCTAAGACCCCCTTTTTTTGAAATTATTTATCGCTTCAGCCTTAAAACATACCTAATATCTTTTTCTTGATTTGAGTTGGTTTTTCAATGGTTATATTTTGATTTTGGAGTACCATTAATGCATTTTCTTTAAAATACAATGTTCGATCTGCACCATACGTTTTTGTAATTTCATCAAATGCAGCCTGATTAGTAAAACTTCTTGAACTCACATTGTGTGCATCCGATGCAATAAAATGTGCCAAATTATGTTCAATCATTTTTTTTGAAATTGACTTTATCTTTTTCCCGAACAAACCAAGTATGCTTCCAGATGTAAGTTGAAACAAAGCTCCATCCTGAACTAATCGGAAAAGTAAATCGTGATTCTCTATTAATTCTCGATTTCTCTCAGGATGCGCAATAACAGGGGTGATACCCTTTGTTAATAAGTCACAAATTATTTCTTTCGTATAGATAGGTACATATCCGGAAGGTAGTTCTAATAATAAATACTTCCCCTTATTGCCAAGAGTCATCACTAAATCCATTTCAAGTGAAGACATTAAATGTTGATGAATTCTTACTTCTTGCCCAACATGAATTGTAAGAGGAATATTTTCTTGCTGTAATTGTTTGTTAATCACTGATACAGAAGCAATAATTTCCTTCTTACTATTTAAATATTGTCCATTCATATGATGTGGTGTTGCATAGAGGTGATTAATTCCAATTTCTAATGCACTATTTACCATACTCATGCATTCTATAAGACTATTAGCACCATCATCAAATCCAGGTAGAATATGACAATGTATATCTATTAGCACAAGCTTCCTCCTTACAATTCCATTTTTAATACATTTTCTTAGTGATTTTCGTTTCATTCACTACCACACCGAGTAATTTCCCTTGGGTTTTTTCAAGCAGTTCTTTTGCTTTAATTGCTTTTTGTGGAGATGTTTTTCCACTGTTCACAACCATTACAATCCCATCTACTTTATTTGCTAAGATTTGTGAATCTGTGACTTCAAGTACAGGAGGTGTATCAAATACTACATATTCATAAATGTCTTTAATTTCTTCAATAATCGTTTCCATAAACTTCGAATTTAATAGCTCTGAAGGATTTTGTGGTACTGGCCCGCTAGTTAAAATATTCAAATTAGGAATATCTGTTTTGGATATTGCTTCATAAAGATTTCTTTCTTTATTTAAAACAGTTGTAAGTCCATATAGATTATGTACCGCAAATGCATAATGCAATGAAGGTTTTCTTAAATCTGCATCTACCAATAAAACTTGTTCTCCTTGTTGAGCTAAAACTATAGCTAAATTAGCTACTGTTGTTGATTTTCCTTCTGATGGAGCAGCTGATGTCACTACTATGGATTTGATTTCATCATTTCTAGAAGATAAATGAATATTTGTTCTAATTAATCGATACTGTTCGGTAATAGGAGACTTTGGACTTCTATGAGCAATTAAATCGATTTTTTTAACAGGCTTTTTTTTATGCCTCAATACTTTCACTTCCTATTTGTTGTACTCTAAATTTCTTCTTTTTTAGTGAGACTTTATTAACGGAACCTAGTACTGGAAGACCCAGTTGTAATTCAACATCACGTTCATCTTTTATGGTATTGTCCAAGTACTCTAATAAAAATGCTAAGCCGATCCCAAGCATTAAACCCACTACGACCGCAATAGCTATATTTAATAATGGATTTGGGCCAGAAGGTATAGCATTATCTGCCTTCGCTAGAATTGTTACATTATCGACACTCATTATAACCGGAATTTCTTTTTGAAATATTTCTGTTACGGTGTTTGCAATTTCTACTGTCTTTTCTGGGTTACTATCTTGAACGCTTATAGAAAAAACCTGTGAGTTATCTTGACTATTCACCGTTATTTTTTGATTTAGTTGCCCTACACTTTCGTTAAGATTAAGTGTTTGTTTTACTTTATTCAAAATAACTGGACTTTTAATAATCACGCTAAAGGTATTAATCATATCTATATTAGCTTGCATTTGAGTGGCATCAAATTGATTATTTTCATTTTTTTGATTTACTAAGATTTGTGTGGAAGCATAATAC
>NZ_JBALMO010000220.1:0-5086 GCF_036963345.1 Bacillus sp. JJ722 | reverse complement strand
AGATTATACATATCTACTTTATTATTCATTTTCTTTCACTCCTTATTTACTTACCAGTAAGTAAATACTAATTGATTGTTTTAATAAAATCAAGAATTGTATAAAAATTCTAGCTACTCTTTTTTAAGAATAGTATGAAAGCAATACATTAAAACAAAAAATATTTTTATGAGGAAAAAAATTTGCCTTTTATTCGGCTATTGAAAAAGACCTGAATATCAAAGTTTGCGGACCCTTATTCCTCTTGGCAGCGTGGTTCTAATGAGAACATAAATGGGTTTCTTCGAGAGTTTTTCCGAAATCAATAGATTTAGCAAAAGTTTCAAACGACGATGTCATTCAAGCACTTACACTACTAAATGATCATCTAAGAAAATGACTTGAATGGAAAACCTCACACGAAGCATTTTTAGAAGAGTGTCGACTTAGCTTGAGAAACTGTCTTATATAAAAATGAATTTGCTGATTTTACTATTTCTATATACTTTCAGAAAAGTTATCCGATATATATAATGTTGTAAGTTTATTGACTCTTAAAAGGGGAATAAGTCCTAGGATAAAATACTGAGTATTTAGATTTCATAGTATTAATATTGAGATTTACTAAATAAAATCATGTGAGAACAAAGGATATAAAATATATCAATATAGTTTTTATCTTTTTGCATCAAAATCCTCTGAAATAGATATTTATTTGTCATGTAATAAATAGATAAGAAAGGGGAGTAATACGATGAATAATATACTTTCATTTGATATAACAAAAATAAGTAGAAAAATAGGAGTAAGCGCTTTTATATTAGCGACAGGTTTTTTGGGGATTACTTTAATACCTGAGAATGTAAATGCACATGGGTTTGTAGAAAAACCTACTAGCCGTGCTGCGTTATGTGGCGCAAATTATGGATCTCTAAATTCGAGTTGTGGAAGTGTAATGTATGAACCGCAGAGTTTAGAAGCACCAAAAGGATTTCCACAAGCTGGACCGGCAGATGGGAAGATTGCTTCAGCTGGTGGTCTGTTTGGTGGAATTCTTGATCAACAAACTTCTGATCGTTGGTTTAAGAATACGCTCACTGGTGGCGAAAATACTTTCACATGGAAATATTCTGCACCACATTCAACAAGCAAATGGCACTATTATATTACAAAAAAGGGATGGAATCCTAATGAACCTCTAACCCGTGCTAATTTTGAACCAATTGGAGTAATAAAACATAATGGTTCTGCAGCATCTAATAACCTAACACATAAAATTAATCTACCAACAGATAGAAGTGGATACCATGTGATTTTGGCTGTTTGGGATGTAGCTGATACTGCGAACGCTTTCTATAATGTAATCGATGTAAATTTAATAAATGATGAAACTCCGGATGCAGAAGCTCCAACTCAACCAAAGGAATTAAATGTAGAGAAAGTTACAGCAAGCAGTGTGAAATTAAACTGGAAGCCCTCTATAGATAACGTAGGTGTGAAAGAGTATCAAATATTACGTGATGGACATGTAATTGAAACAGTAACAGGAACAACATTTACAGATGGAAAATTAACAGCGAATACTGAGTATACATACACAGTGAAGGCTGTAGATGCAGCAGGAAATGTTTCTCAAGAAAGTGAATCGATTATTGCAAACACAGGTAAGGAAGTTCCAGATACCGAAGCACCAACTCAACCAAAGGGATTACATAGTATGGGAGAAACAATGTCTAGTGTCAGCTTAATGTGGAGCCCTTCTGAAGACAATATCGCAGTTGATCATTATGTCGTATTCAAAGAAACAAAAAATGGACAAATGACAGTAGTTGGAACATCTAATACGACATCATTTATGGACAAAAACTTACAATCAAATACAACATATAAGTACACGGTGGCGGCAGTTGATACAGCAGGAAATGAATCGATTAAAAGTAACACTCTTACTGTAACTACAAAAGATCAGAGTTCATCATATGAACAATGGGACCCGTATAAAGCATATACAAAAGGTGATAGAGTCAACCATCAGGGAAAAAACTATGAAGCAGTTCAAAGTTATCAAGGGTATGGGGATCCAAACTGGATAAATGCTTTATCGTTATGGACTGAAATCTAATCTAGGTACAACTTGATAGAAATAAATAGTGAAATAAATAAATAGTCTAGAGGATTTTGGTGTAAAAAGATAAAAATTAACATGACATTGGCTTCTGAATTAGATTAGAGTATAAAAAAAGAGCGAAAGCCTAAGATGAGACAGACCCTAAAGAATGAGATAAATTAAAACACCTTTCGATCTAAATCGATATAAGATACTATGAATTTTAATTGAAATGCAGCAGAAAACGGCAGTTAACTCAGCCGTAATATCTTGATTTACAAGCGATGAGTAAGCAACTACGTGGTGGGTTGTACTTTAATTATCTTTTGAACCATCTTCATAAACATTGCAGTTATCCTCTCCGCTAAAAATAATATATTTATTATAAACGGATTTTTGCAAAAAAACATAAAAACCCGATAAGTGGACTTTTTTTCAAGTGTCCACTTATCGGGTTACAGTTCATTATTTCAGACCTAGATTTTTAACAATAATATTTTTCATAATATCGGTTGTACCACCATGAAGTTGTAAACAACGAGCAAACATAAGATTTAATGCAACACTAGTGAATTTGTGTTTATAAATAATTATCTGTGTTGGTCTACAAGAATGGGATTACCATCAAGATCTTCAATTGTAAAACTTGTAGGCCCTTTGCTTTTTCATCTGCTTCAGTCAGTATTTTAATTCCTTTTGCTTTAAGTTGTCTTTGAAGGTCTCGAATGTCCGTAAACGAATCGAGATTTTCGGCATTTTGATTCCATCCTGGATTGAAAGTCAGAATGTTCTTTTCAAACATTCCTTGGAATAGACAAATTACGCAACTTTCATTCTTCATAATGAGCCAATTTTGGGCTGACGAAGGTACATATCAAAAAGTTATAATTATTAGACAAAAAGCTAAGCATTGGCATTTGTGAGGAAATGAGAAGGTGTGAAACACCAATTTGAGGTGGGATGAATGTTAAAAGTCCGTGTTCAGATAAAAAATATAAAGAAGGCCATTGGTAACAGCAAAATAATAGAGAATCCAGAGGCAGAAACCGATAAGCCTATCATAGTTGTTAAAAACACATCATTATTCCACATACTTTCTACATACGTAGCTAAAAATGGTGAAGTACTCATCGTTAAAAACTGAATAAGAAAGCCAGCCAAAAATAAATTTCCAATTAGAGGATATTTTAAATTTTTTCGTAATTCAGAGAGAAAGTTAACTCGTTTATTTTTAGATGTCGAAATTTTCAAGTTTGGCTCAGGTCTATTATGTTCCGTTAAAAAGAATAAGATAAGGGTCCCCGCTATCATCAACATAGCGCTAGACACATAAAGGATATTAAAAAAGCCTATCCATTGCCCTAAAATTCCACCTATAAGTGGTCCCAAAATATTACCGACGTATGCACCGGATTGAGCTACACCAAGTGCATAACCAATTTTTTCTCTAGGAGTATTCATCGTAATAAATGGAGATGACGCAGGAATAAATCCGCCGAAAATTCCTAGTACAAATCGTAGAACTAATAAATGCCAAGCTGATGTGCTATTAGCCATTAAGAAAGTTATTATATCTTCTTTTTTATATCATGTATAATAAATACATAGAAAATTTGGATATCAGATATTTCACAAACGTGCAGTAACGGAGGAAGAAATGAAGATAATAGAGCTACCAATTGAATTTGAATTTAATGGACAAAGAAATTACATTTATCCCAGCTTAATTATATTGAATAATGACCTAACTTTGGTCGATACAGGGTATACAAATTTCTTACCTTTAATTGAAAATGAAATTATAAAAAATGGATATGAATTGAAGAATTTAAAGAATATAATTATTACTCACTATGATGATGACCATATAGGTTCCCTATATGATTTCAAAGAAAAGTATCCTTGGATTAACATTATAGCTAATGAAAGTGAATCAAAATACATTAGTGGTGAAATAAAGTCAGAGAGATTGGTTCAAGCCGAAGAAATGCTAGAGAGTATGCCAAATACAGAAATCGAATTTGGTAAATGGTTTATACATCAGTTAAAGAATTTGAAACATGTTTCAATTGATGAAAAGGTACATGATGGTGATATGATTTTAGATAACAAATGTAGAGTAATAGCAACACCAGGGCATACTTCAGGGCATATCTCATTGTATTTTCCAAGTTTAAAAAGCGTCATTACAGGTGATGCAGCTGTTAATGAAAATCATGAATTGATCATTGCTAACCCACACTTTTGTTTAAATGTTGAGAAAGCACAACAGTCTTTAAGAAAAATTAAAAATCTTAATGCTGAAATGTACTATTGTTATCATGGTGGGAAAGTTACTTTATAATTGGTGGGAGACCTCGAACTCCAGCTTTTAAATAAAACAATTTTATTATTCCTCAACATCATAGAATTGAAGAAAAACTATGTTTTTTAAACATCTTTAATAACCATATATCAAAATGACTGATGTATGGTTATTGTATTTTCAAGCACAAAATAAAACAATTTTATTATCTCAACACAATAAGGTCTTTTTAAACTAATTTAATTACATTATTTAGCTTTTCCCTCCAACTTCTTATAAAAGTCAATTTTCTCATTAATCTTGGTTAAATTATTTTCTAGTTGCTTAATTTGATTAAGAACATTTTTCTGATGAGCTTCCAATAACTCTCGCCGTGCAGTAACAGAAGAATCACCTTGACATCTTAATTCCGCAAATTTTTTCATATCACTTATAGGCATTTCTGTGTTCCGCAATCTTATGAGGAAGTCAATACATGAGATATGTCTTTGAGTTTTACGGTAACCATTTTCATCTCTTTCGATGCCACTTAATAGACCAATATTTTCATAGTAACGTAGAGTGTAGGTACTAAGACGTTTTTTTAAAAGTTCTAGGAGGTATAAAAATTTGCATTACAGTACGCTCAAAGATATAGAATGGATTATGATTTACAGTTCAGTTTTTTTTAAGGGGGTCAATAAAAAGCGATATAG
>NZ_JBALMO010000219.1:6682-6927 GCF_036963345.1 Bacillus sp. JJ722 | reverse complement strand
GTATTATATTAATCCTATAAAACTAGAGAGTCTTATGGGAAATAAAAAAATAGAAACGGTAAATATGAAATATCAAAAGAGCAACAAGAAGTTTTGAGGTGAAGATGATGCTGAATTGTATTCCATAAAAAAATTTGTTAATATAAAAATACAATTATGAGAGGACTGATGGATGGAACATGATTAACTAATCTATATTCTTATTTGAAATGAATAACTTCAAACTACAAAATATAGGGTTAGTC
>NZ_JBALMO010000219.1:0-6674 GCF_036963345.1 Bacillus sp. JJ722 | reverse complement strand
ATAAGTGAAAGACTAATCCTTCCAATTACAAATTGGGAGGATTTTTTATTCTCTCATAGTTAAGATTGATGTTTTTTTAATCTGTAACTTTAACCTAATAAATAAAGGAGAGTGAGAAATGAGCAATTCAGACACTATTGTTACGCATGTAATAATCCGTATAAGTCGTTAATATCCATCAAACTTATACGGATAAATTTAGAATAGATGGATGTGCCGACTTTGTATAAAAAGTAAAAAATGTTGATATACAAAGGAGGAATTATTATGTCAATGATACAAGTTCAAGACTTAACTTTTTCTTATCCAGGTAGCTTTGACAATATTTTTGAAGGTGTAAACTTTCAAATAGATACGGATTGGAAACTTGGATTTATCGGTAGAAATGGACGAGGTAAAACAACATTTTTTAATTTATTATTAGGGAATTATGAGTATAGTGGGAAAATCATTTCTTCGGTAGAATTTAAGTATTTCCCTTATCCAGTTTCGGATAGAAACAAGTACACTCATGAAATCTTTGAAGAAATTTGCCCCCAAGCAGAAGATTGGGAATTTCTTCGTGAAATATCCTATCTAGATGTTGATGCCGAGGTCATGTACCGACCATTTAAAACATTATCAAATGGAGAACAAACAAAGGTGTTGCTTGCTGCACTTTTTTTAACTGAGGGTCAATTTCTATTAATTGATGAGCCAACCAATCATCTAGACACTGATGCACGAAAAATGGTCTCTGATTATCTAAGGAAGAAAAAAGGGTTTATTTTAATTTCACATGACAGAATCTTTTTAGATGGATGCGTTGACCATATTTTATCTATAAATAGGGCAAATATTGAAGTTCAAAGTGGTAACTATTCTTCTTGGAAGTTAAATTTTGATAGACAGCAGGAACACGAAGAGGCAACGAACCAGCGTCTACAAAAAGACATAGGGAGATTAAAACAGTCTTCAAAGCGTTCAGCAGGTTGGTCTAATCAAGTGGAAGCTTCCAAAAATGGGACAACGAATTCGGGTTCTAAGTTGGACAAGGGTTTTGTAGGACATAAAGCGGAAAAGATGATGAAGAGAGCAAAGAACCTTGAATCAAGGCAACAAAAAGCTATTGAGGAAAAGTCAAAACTGCTAAAAAATGTGGAAAAAACTGAGTCATTAAAATTAGAACCATTGGAATTTCAGTCAAATGAATTGATTGTTTTGGCTGATGTGTCTGTTAAGTACGTTGACCAAATAGTGAATAAGCCAATTAGCTTTAAAGTTGAACAAGGTGACCGAATTGTACTTGATGGAAAGAATGGAAGCGGAAAAAGTAGTATCCTAAAACTAATTCTAGGAAATCCGATACATCATACAGGCTCAATGAATTTAGGTTCAGGTCTCATTATTTCCTATGTCCAACAAGATACTTCTCATTTGAAGGGATTGTTATCGGACTTTATTGAAGAGCATGAGATTGATGAAACGTTATTTAAATCCATCCTACGTAAGATGGATTTTGACCGAATTCAATTTGAGAAAGATATATCTCATTATTCTGGTGGACAAAAGAAAAAGCTGCTTATAGCCAAAAGTTTATGTGAAAAAGCTCATTTATATATTTGGGATGAACCGTTAAATTTTATTGATATTTATTCGCGCATGCAAATTGAAGAGCTTATTCAAAGATTTAATCCCACAATGGTTATTGTTGAGCATGATCAGGCATTTCAACAAACAGTTGCAACAAAAACTATATCTATGTAGTTAAATATGAACAATTGAAGATGTAATCAGTAAATCGGTTATTAACCTATACGGTGCTTTACTTCAATATCAAGGGGCTGTCTAATAAGTCCCGAAAATAAAACAGGTGAAGAAAAACAAATTGTTTTTCTTCACCTGTTTTTACATTCTTTTCATTTTTCACTGAAAATAGCTGATGAATCCCAGCTATTTTCAGTAGATTATGCGCCATAGCCACAATCCCCTTTTTTTGTTATTCCACAAACGGCGCAGTTTAACTTTATAAGATGTAAGCATTATTTGTTTCTTTTGACAGAAGTTCCATATGATAAACTTAACTTATAGATATGGGAGTTGAAGATAAATGATATATGATAATGATGAAAATATAATTTTTCGAGCAATGATTAAGAGTGATAGTAAAGACTTTGTTAATGCATTTGCTGAACAGAATTGGCATAAACCATTTGAGTTATTTAATGAATATTATAATCAGCAAGAAAATAGTGAGAAATCAGTCATTGTGGCTGAAGTAAATGGTGAAGTTGCTGGATATGTTACATTACTTCCTTTTACTACAATTGGTCCTTATGCTTATAAAAATATACCTGAAATAGTTGATTTAAATGTACTTATTAAATTCCAAAAGATGGGTATCGGCAACAAAATGATGGATGTATTAGAGGGGCTTGCTAAAGAGAAAAGCGATTCTATTTCATTATCAGTAGGATTGCATTATGGATACGGTTCTGCTCAAAGAATGTACGTGAAAAGAGGATACATTCCAGACGGAACTGGAGCTTGGTATAGAGGGAAGCAATTAGAACAATATGCAGAATGTGCAAATGATGATGATTTGACACTCTACTTTTTAAAACGTTTAGATACCATCAATAATTCTTGAAAAGTCAAAATATAAAAATAAAAGCTTAATGGAACGGAATTTCAACAAGCTGTATGGAGTGCCTTATCATGTATTCCATATGCAACAACTTGCTCCTATAAGGAGATTGCGTTGGAAATTGGAAAAGAAAAAGCCGTTAGAGCAGTAGAAACTGCAAATCTGTTGGTACCAAAGTGGCTTTAGATGCTCATCGTTTTCATCTTTATCAATTATTAGAGGAATACGATTTAGCCTCTTCGCAACTAGAAAAAATTGAAGAAATTGTACATTCTGTCTTAGATCAAGTTCCATACATCGAAAACTTACGTTCAATGAATGGGCTCAATGATATATCGATTGCAGGAATCTTTGGTGAAGCCAGAGATAACTTCAATCGCTTACCTATTGCTACGGTTAGTTGAAGAAAGGATATATTATTTAAATGGAGAGTTTACAGTTATAAGTATATATTGAAACGTCAGGTGTATTGGTGAATATGTTAGGCTCATAATAATTAGTCTTTGCATACCAGTAGTACTGTCATTCAATATAAAAGAGAACTAATGTTCAAATAATATAGAATTTTTATTTATTTTTTTGTATAATAATTCATATAAACGGACGAAAGAAGTAATCTTATAAGTTGAAAGTAGTGTTTAAATGAGTTTGTATTTTGCTTATGTAATGATAGGGCTTTCCATTGCAATGCCAGTTGGGGCAATTACTGTCGAAATGACGAAACAAGGTTTGAAAAATGGCTTTATGCATGGGTGGGCAGTAGGCATTGGAGGGATGACGATTGATGTGCTACTTATATTAGCACTCTATTTCGGATTAGCCAAAGTATTGGCACTACCTTATATACAAATGCCATTATGGATTATAGGAGCAGGATTTTTATTTATACTAGCCTATGATTCCATTAAGAATGCGGATAAAGATATTACTTTGACAGGTGAAAAAGTCAATAAATCGCTTTTTAAAACATATCGAAACGGTTTACTCGTTGCTGTTTCTCCAGGAAATTTAGTATTTTGGGTTTCTGTATTTGGAGCTGTATTAGCAGATTCTTATTCAGCAAACGAATCAAGTAGTTTTATCATTGTAGCAATGGGTATTTTAACGGGAATTTTATTACATGATATCGGTTTATTATCAATTGTTTCAATTACGAGAAAAATAATGAACCGTCATATGATTAAATGGACGTCTATCGTTGCAGGAATCTTATTATTTGGATTCGGTTGCTACTTTTTATATGAATTTTATATCGATATTCAATCGTTCTTTTGATTTTTTAGCTAAAGAACCTAATTTCTAAAGTTTCGTTCTTTGAAAATTAACGACTTTAAAAGCAGTTGTTGATGATTCTATCAAAGAAGGTGTTACTGACTATTGGTTTTTAGGAGATTTAATCATGCCTGGGCCTGGAGCAAATGATTTATTTGAAATATTAGATAGTATTAAAGTGGCTACTTATGTTAAAGGAAACTGGGAAGACAGCTTTCTTGACGTACTGAATAAAAAGATTGATTTTGATAACGCTACTGATATTTATGTTTCTAGGTTAGTTCAGTATCAGTGTGAAAATTTGGATGAAAACTATATTAATCTTATTATGAATTTACCATTACACCTAACAAAACAAGTTAATAATCTATCTATCAGTATTAGTCATAATCTACAAAATAAAAATTATGGAGGGGATTTATGGCCCACTAATAATCAAAAAAATTTTGATCAGTTATTTGAGATGATTACGATATTGCGATTTATGCTCATACCCATCACCAATTGTTACGCTATAGTAGCAATGATCAATTAATTATTAACCCAGGATCTATTGGACAGCCTTTTTACAGATGGGACAAGTTACGTTCTGACTTGCGTGCTCAGTATGCAAGTCTTGAAATTGATGAGAAGGGGATTGCAGATGTTAGATTTTAAAAAATTTCCTATGATGTAGAAAAAGAACTAAAAAACGCTATTAGTAATAAACTTCCTTATTTTGATTTATATCGAGAAATGCTTGAGACAGGAAAAACTCATACCCATGATATTGAATTATTACAAAAGCTCAATAATAGATATNNTCAGCTCTTTTTTGTTATTCCGCTAATGGAGTTTAGCTCAATAAGAAATGCGTAGTATATTTATTATGAAAATAGTTATGATTTAAGTTTATACGATATTATAAATATATCAGAATTTATGGGGGATAATCTAATGAGATACATCTTCGTTCATGGTTTAGGGCAAAATTCCACAAGTTGGGAGGAAACTATTTCTTTCATGGGGAAAACAACTCAAATTTCGCATCCTGATTTGTTTGATCTTCTGAAAGATAAAAAACCCACTTACAACAATCTATACCTCGCTTTCTCTGAATATATAGAAATATCTTCCGAGCCAGTCATCCTTTTTGGACTTTCTCTGGGAGCAGTTCTTGCATTGAATTATACCATTGACCATCCTCAAAGAGTTCAATCTTTGGTTTTAATAGGAGCACAATACAAAATGCCTAAATTGTTACTTAAAGTTCAAAATACCATTTTTCGGTTTATGCCAGAATCTTCTTTTCAGAAACTAGGTTCCAGCAAAAATGATTTTATTCTATTGTCAAATTCTATGATGGAATTAGATTTTAGTAAAGACTTAAAAAGGGTTCAATGCAATACTTTGGTTTTATGTGGGGAAAATGATAAAGCGAACAAAAGGGCAGCGGAGAAGCTGGCAGAGCAAATCCCAAAAGCAGAAATTCGGACAGTTATAGGTGCGGGTCATGAAATAAATATGGAGGCTCCCGAAAAATTGGCGTCCATACTCAATGATTTTTTGAGGAAATATTGAAGGTGAAACCATTTTTCTTAGCAATCTTGCTTTTACATAATACATCTCATTTTCAATAGTCGTAGATTCCGTATAGTAACTTGTTTTTGAAACATTATAAGATATCCAAGGAGGATTAATACACTATTTTTGAAACACTGTTAATATTTCTGAATGGTTCAAACTACTTGTATATGACTTTAACTTGTTATGATTACATGATATGGTTCCTTTTTCATGCAACCATACAGTTGCTTATACTCGACATGCAACTATAGAGTTGCATATAATCAATATATGAATTGGGACAAAGACGCTATATTCAAAGCACTCGCCGACTCGACTCGGCGGCTGATATTAGACGAACTATCCGAACGCAACGAGCTGACGTTGTATGAACTTACGGTACGTCTCATTATGAAACATGACCTTTCCATTTCGCGACAGGCGATCTCAAAACATCTTGCTACATTGGAAGATGCAGGGCTCGTAAAATCAAAACGAAAGGGAAAATATCGAGTACTTATGTTTAACAACGAACCACTTAAAAATTTGTTGAAAGGATGGGTAGAGTAATTTTATAACTAAAGCTGAATGTATGAGTTTTTCTGTTTAGATACAAATTGTTAAAAGAGCACCATATATCGCAAATATTAAAGGAGATAAAAATATTATGAAAATCATTGTTACCAGTATATTTGTTCAAGATCAAGACAAGGCATTAGAGTTTTATACAAAAACGCTGAGATTTGTAAAGAAGCATGATGTTCCTTCCGGAGCATATAGGTGGATAACACTTGTTTCTCCAGATGATCAGGACGGTACCGAACTTTTGCTCGAACCGAATGAACATCCCGCCGCCAAAGAGTATCAAAAGAAACTATTTGCCGATGGCATCCCAGTAACAATGTTTGGCGTTGCAGATGTTCGCGAAGAATACCAACGATTAATTAAACAAGGCGTGAAGTTTACTATGGAACCGACAGAAATGGGCGATATTACAATAGCTGTCTTTGACGATACATGCGGCAACCTTATTCAGATAATAGCGAAGAAGTAACTTTTTTGACGAAAAAACCTAGTTTCTAAACGACTTTATTGGTAAGTTTTAAGATTGGTGAAGTGTTTTTTATTAAAAATTAAACAACTTTATGCTAACCCTGTCCTAATTTTAGGTCGGGGTTATACATGTTGAAGGTATAAAATTGTGAATTAGTTCACTTAAACTCCCTCAGTT
>NZ_JBALMO010000218.1:3331-11971 GCF_036963345.1 Bacillus sp. JJ722 | reverse complement strand
CTATCGTACGTAATTTCATTAGTAATACAATATTC
This sequence comes from Bacillus sp. JJ722, assembly GCF_036963345.1. NCBI lineage: Bacteria > Bacillati > Bacillota > Bacilli > Caryophanales > Bacillaceae > Bacillus > Bacillus sp. JJ722. The sequence goes on along the minus strand of NZ_JBALMO010000218.1, from coordinate 11,936 downwards.
AAATCCATGTTCTCCAGGCATTTTAGTTAAAGACATTAAATATTCATATAACTCTTGCCCTCTTTCAATTAAATCATTAGCATACAACAACTGATAAACTCTAAAATCCATATGCATAAAAAATCCTACCTCCTTATATTATGAGATAGGATAAATATACCATCAAACTAGATTAATTACTATTTTTTCTTAATATTGACACAATTCTACATCTTCAATGTCAATCCACGTTTTAAAGCCATCTTCAGTTTCTATCCTAAGTTCTGTTCCCATATCTGATTGTTCAATACCAATAACAGTTCCTATTACTCCATACAATTCTTCATTACTATTAGAAATAACTTCAACAGTATCATTTAATGCCACAATAATTCCTCCCCCAAAATTATTTGAGCTTTGAGATAATCTCATATAAATCCTCCTAGTAATTTAATCATTAATTACCACTATTTACAATATACTCCACAAAAATACCCTGATTTTTTTAAGACAAATTTCTCAATAACCACTAAAAACTTGTAAGTTTACGTAAAACAAAATAAACTCGTGTTAATTTGTTCTGTAATTTTTTTATCTGCTCTTTCTATAGTATCTTGAACAGTTGATTTTGAGACCTCAAGTAAATCTGCAATTTTTGAAAATGATAAACAATTACCTTTTGACATCAAAAATATTTCTTTTTCTCTTTCTGTTAGAACTGATAAGGCATCATCTAGTTTAACTCTATCCCAATAAGATAAAGTATCTTCTTGCTGATGATTATCCCACTCATATACATCTTCTGCTGTTGTTCTAAAATATCTTTGCATTAATATCGGATCGCACGGCCGCTCTTTTTGATATGCAGCTCTTCTCTCAATTCCACGTCTTGGCCCTGGTTGCTTTCCTGTTCTCATCCATTCAATTGCATAAACTAAATCAGATGCCATACTTCCTAGAATTTTCTTATCTTCTTCATTCGCAGTAAGCATTAATTTGCGAACTTCTCTAAGCGAAGCTCTATATTGAAGCAATAATTCTTCCATAAACAGCACCTCATTAATTAAAATAAAAAAAGAGCACCAAACACCGCATAAGCGATTGTTCAGTGCCCCGGTTCTTCCGCTAGGCTTATTTAGATGTATATTGAATGTCGCAGTATTCAGGCTTACCCTTTTTCCATACAATAGTCTGTGTTCCATATCCAGAAGGTATATTATCCACTTTCTTAAGTTGTCCATCTTTCACATAGTATGTTGCATTCTCATCTAAACTTATTATTGCAGTACCATCACCAACTAAAGGCTTCATGTTGTTCCCCCTTAATAATCGTCTCATAGCAGCCTAACAAGTCACTGGCACATTCATGTATTTCACTACTAATGATTTCATATAATCCATATTGATTTTTGTGTATTTTTATTTTGCCTATAACAATAGAGCTTTTATTTCTCAATTCAGATATCATAATATAAACTGGATCATCTTCTAATCCTAATTCATTGTATATTGATAATTGCTTCATAACCTCACCTTTTTGAAAGTCTTTTCTGTAACTCGATAAGTGCTAAATATCTATAATCAGTATGTCTAGCCAAGAATTGTAACTCGGCTAGACTAGCTTTCTTAAGAAACATTCTATTTCGCTCCGTTTGTTATCTATTAAATTCGCTTACTCTTTTGTTTCCATTGGATAATACCAATCCTTAAACAATTGACTCGCTTTTTGCGTTTTTTTAATTTCAATTACGACATGTTCACTATTAGTTGATGTTTGTTTAAAAACACGATGTATAACATTTACTACTTCAAAAATCCCTGTCCGCTTTTCATGTATAATATCTAATTCTAAAAATTCTCCCACACGAGGGACACACGTTGAGTTATACTTAGATACGCTTTTCCCATCTTTTCTTACATCAATCCTATTCTTCTCTGACATTAGTAAAACCTCCATCTATCTTTACTCTTTTGTTTCCAAAAGCTCTGGATTGTCATATATGTTACCGATCACCGTTGTAGCTAAAGATATCTCATTGCTAAATGGAAAATAATCACGCAAATGATTCTTAGGGCTACTTATCAGTTTTTCTTGCCATTCAGAATCTCGGAAAACAACTTGAGTAATGATATCTCTATCTTGCAAAAAATCCACTTCAAAAATTTCTGTACCGGACTTATCTTTTAAACCTGTATATTGACCAACTGTTTCTGGATCAACTTGATAAATATTTCGAATACCATTCTTATCAAGGTTTCTTATAAAAGCCCATTTATCTTCTTGGATAAGAGACCCATAGACCCACTCTCCAGTCATGATAGACTTCCCACGAAACTTAATTTCTCTCAAACTGATAACCTCCTAAATATGCTAATATAGTAATTAATCAGAATACTCACTAAGGAGTCTATTACATATGAGTAAAAAACAATTTTGGATTATGAGAGCTATATTTATATTAAGTGCATTTATTGTATTGATGATTTATCCAACCATTAAACAAAGCATCTTTTTTTCCTACCTAGCTCTTTACTACATAATCGATTTTTCTCTTTGGATTTATTTTGAAAAGAAAAAGGAGAAGGAGGAGCAGAACGAGTGATCTACTCCTTCAATCCTGTTTTTCTTATCATCTTCGAAGTTTCACTTTTCTATTGATTTTTCTCCAATAAAGTTACACACTAGTACTGACTATAATTTGAGGTGATAATTTTTGAAAACAAGAGAATTCCCATTAACACACGGCTGGACTCTCGTAATGCCCGAAACATACTCTGTATATGTTAACGTTGAAAATCCTGATATATTTTCCATACACAACGGTGGTAATGGCCAATTGGTAGTATTAATTACAGAAGAAAATTCAATCAAAGTTGATAAGAATAGGTATGATGCAACACATAAGGTAAACATATCTAACCGTTCATTCACCCTCTTTCCCTATCTCGATGAAGAATAGTAGATTGATATTAGAGCATCAAATGTAGATGCTCTTTTTGACAATTTACTTTTCTACTGCGTAACTCCCTCAAGCCTGTGTTTCTTATCATCTTCGAAGTTTCACTTTTCTATTGATTTTTCTCCAATAAAGTTACACACTAGTACTGACTATAATTTGAGGTGATAATTTTTGAAAACAAGAGAATTCCCATTAACACACGGCTGGACTATCGTAATACCTGAAACATACTCTGTATATGTTAACGTTGAAAATTCTGATAAATTTTCCATACACGACGGTGAGAATGACCAATCGGTAGTATTAATTACAGAGGAAAATTCAATCGAAGTTGATAAGAATAGGTATGATGCAACACATAAGGTAAACATATCTAACCGTTCATTTACCTTCTTTCCCTATCTCGATGAAGAATAGTAGATTGATATTAGAGCATCAAATGTAGATGCTCTTTTTGACAATTTACTTTTCTACTGCGTAACTCCCTCAACCTTTTGTTTCCTAATAACCAAGAATCACCTAAGTTATGTTAAAATAATAAAAACTATTAATTTGAGGTGCATTCTTGAAAAGTCTATTGTCTGTGATATTTGGTTTAATACTCTTTGTTTTTTATTTTTTTGAAATTTCAATTTTTCCAGATTTTATCACAATATTAATTTTTATAACATTTCCTATCATGGGATTTATTCTTGCGTGGTTAAGCCCCAAATCTCCAATTCGGATTGTATGTTTTGTGATTCATTCTCTATTCCTTTTTTATGCATTTTTTCTTTCATTAGTATTCATTACTTTCTTTCAGAGTGAATGAAACCATAATTTTCTTCAGCTAAGTCCATTTATAAGTGGGCTTTTTTCATTAAGTAAACATACTAATTCTTGTGTTTTCTTTTTTATGTTATATAAAGTTATTTTTGTTACAATTAACTAAAACTGAGGTTAATTATTATGACATTTATTAGTGACAACTTAGTTCTAATTATCTTTGTTTTAACAATTTCATTTGCTCTTTTTGTTAGAAGATTACTAAAGAACACTTCACGTAATCATGAAAATAGTAACGCTATTGAGAAAAAACTCGATAAAATTATAGACTTACTAGAGAAGGATAAAAAATCTTAGTTTTGTCCTTCTTTCTTCCTCCCCTATTCACCAATCATTTTAAGAACATTCTCATAGGCATAAGATTCTGAGTGAAAGTCAAGAATCCGCTGAGATTCATCCTGAAAACAAGGGCCATTTCTTACTTCGATACGTTTATCTAAAACTTTTATTTTTTGCTGTAGTTTCATAACAAGTTTCTTCTTGTCTTTCTCTAGCTGTTCCACTTTTGACATTGATTGCAATGCTATCCTCATAGCTTGCTTTACATCATCTGACCAGTTAGCGAAAGCAAGACCAGCATGAATAATTTCTTTCGCTTCTTTAAATTCCATCTTTCTTCCTCCCTTATTTGGAATTATGCTGCTACTTCAATCGTTTCTGATAACCAATGGAGCCATTTTTCAAAAGCGCTGACAAACGGTGTTACATTGTAATCACAAGCCCATCCGGCAAAACCGATAAAACCATTTGAACTAAAAGTAATTGCTTCACGTCGGCTAAAATAATAGCCATCAACTTCAATAACTGCATATTGTAAGCCAGTACGTTTCAAAAACTTTATGTCTTTTTTACGAGGTTTAGATAGTTTCAATTTCATATCACTACCGAATATCTCAAATTCTTTAGTTAATAACAGCCTAAGCTTCTGAATATGATCTTCATTTAACTTTGCATAACTAAGACCTGATGCTTTGAATTTTTCCCGTAATTTGTCCGCTCTTATGCGTTGAGGAATTTCTTTATTTTTAATACGTCTACTTGGAATATTACCTGTCTCTATATCAAACAATTCGAATGCAGCAATGTTACGATATTCAAATTTATTTATCACTACCCACCACATATTATTGATATTGTGATAAACAATTCCACGCATCAATCTTCTTTTATATCCATAAAAATATTTAACTTGTCCGTTTCGTAATTGTTTCCCATTTTTATCTGTAGCGTTATAGCTTGGATGCTCATATTCTGGAAGCTCTTTACCGTCTTCATAATGCCAGCAGGTTTTGATTTTATGCATAACCTTATCGATTGCAAACTTAAAGTTAGGTTCAGCAGTATTTTCAAAGCCTTCTTGCTCGATTAACTGACACATGTATTTTCTTGTTAATACGAACTCGCAACGGACTAGATAAGGCATCATTTTGAACTTGTCAAAATCGTAGTATCCTCCGTTTCGATTCTTTGTATTTACTTCTTGATAGAATTCAAATTTAAAACCTGCTGGATATATCTTAGCTTTAAAGAGCAAGTTCCCTTTAGATCCTTCCCAATGAGTATCTGCTAAAATAGGGTACTCTTCTAAAATTTCTCTATCAGTTTGAATAAGGAATCCTCGCTGTTTTAATAAATCAAAAATTGTATTCAATAAATCTAACTTTCCGCCATGAACACTAATAGTTGTATCCGTTGACGATGAGTAAAAAGTTTTCTTTTCCATGATTAGCCCCCTCGTAATTTTTTAGGAAACATAATACAAATTTTGCTACTTAGCCTTTCTCACTCTTTTCTTAGCTTCTTTCTCAAGCTTTTTATACTCGTCCATATCCATAAACCCATGACCATCTACTAGTTTCAAAACCTTTACTGTATCGAGATAAATACGCTCAAACAACTTTTGTTTGATAAGGAATACCTCTGTTTCCTTGCCTTTAACATCAATGATTTCGTATGATCCATCAGCCTTGATAACCTTAAAATCCGCTATATATTCAATATTCTGATAGTGTTTGCCGTTCTTAGAGAAGGATGGCAGCAACTCGAACCGTGGTTGCAGCTCAAAGTCCTTGATTTGCTTATTTGCCTTCATCCATTTAAGTTGGTTGTAATACATCGCTTCTGCTTTACTATCAAATGTGATTCCATCAACTTTAACTTTTTGATTTCCGTACTTTGATCTAGTTGCTACTCCCATAAAATCCCCCTATGCAGCCATTTCCTTTTTTAATCGATTAATGATGTACGCTTGCCCTTTTGGAGTAACGCGCATAGTGAGCCAAGCAAGATTGCCTGATGACGTTTCTTTAACACCCTGAGAAATCTCGAAATATCCTCGATTGATATATTCCTGATATGGCTCCGCTTTATTAGGAAAGACTAACTTCCATTCACGTAACTTTTGCCATAGTTTCCGCTCTCCGATTACAAAGCCATTCTTAGACATTAACTTTGCAAGTTCACGTACTAATAAAGCCTTTTCTGATGCCATACATGCTTCTGCAAATGATACAAGTGGTTGTTGTTGTAAAAGTTTAGTTTCTGCTTTCTTACGGCCTTCTTTCTCAATCTTGAGATTAGTTGCAAGTTGTATAAGGAAATCAGGACTTGTAAGAGCCTTTTCTAGAACATCATTTGTCATATATGCCCCATGCTTGCGAATGGATGGTAATACTTTTTGCTTAACCCACTTTTTGAACATCTTCGCTTCGAGCTTTCGACTTGCAAAGATCAACTCGTACAATCCTGATTCATTTACAATATTAACTTCACCCTGACGCCCTAAGTTGAACTTAGACCGTTCTTCATCATCCAGCCGACTCATTACCATTGAAGGGTTGGAAAGTTCAAGAATTTCGCAAACATCTTTTGCCACGAACCACGATTCATTATCTTTTTCAACAACTCTTAAATTACGACCTTGAAATTCGAATACTTTTTGTAATTCATTCATGATAGTTCCTCCTTAAGCTGTTTGAATTAGTTCTGGATTTTCGTAGATGTTGCCGATGATGTTTAAATATCTTTCTGGAGTGGCGTTGTGAAAATAACAGTCATAACCATATTCATAAGTCACTTTATCCTCGTAATCTTCATGTAAGTACAAGTCCGAAGGAACAGCACAATAAGCCCCATACTTTTCGATATAACAAATTACAGAAAGATTTCTACCATCCGAATCAATATCCCCTTCATAAATCTCATTACCATTCTTATCTGTTAAGCCTGTGAACTGCATATATTTAAGATGATGAAGGGTTTTAAATTCTTCTTCATCCTCTGTAATATCTGTTGCAACAATACCGTTAGAATCGAATGAGAAAACAACATCTTCTTCCTCCCCAACGTAATACATTCTATTTTTGACGTTATCCCAGGCGCGAACTTTAATCACGTTCATCAAGCACTCACCCTTTCCTGCTTCCAACCTGGTAGAATCTCGTATTCATCAAAATAGCTACCGTAAAAATCAGTTGACGTATTGAAACGATCTAACGCCTGTTTTTCATCATCCGGTGTATAACAAACCGTTTTCGACTTGAACAAACCGTCTTTTTTCCATGCAATGATGCAATACCAACCATCGTTATTAAATCCCATTGTTTCAACCATATCTTCACCTACAATCCTTCTAATCTATGATTCAATTTAATATCTCGTGGAATAACCACTGTATAGTCCTTACACATTTGAAAAATACGAGTACCTAATGCTTCATCAACATCCACTAATTCATCTACCGATAACTCACACGACACCATAATCGGTAAATGGTTAAGGTATCTGTAATTAATAACCGCGTACATCTTTTCAATGGCCCATTCGGTTGCTCTAGGCTTTCTTTCTTTTCCCACTGGCTTAAAAAGGTCATCTATAAAAAGTAACTCTACTTTCTTCATCCGTTCTAACTTAGCTTCTAACTGATCAAAGTCGTCTTTTAAATCGTCCATCCCTTCGATAAAAGGAAAGTACAATACTGGAACACTTTTTCTACTGATAAGATTATTTGAAATAGCCATTAATAGGTGCGTTTTACCTGCGCCCGGCTGTCCTAATAGAGAAATGCTATTCTGACGATTTTTTCTTATGGACATGAAATTCTGATAGTATTCCAAAGCACATTGATAAGCATCTACAATCGCTGCTGGTTTACCTTCTGTAATGTAGTTTTGAAACCCTAGACGTTTAAATGCATCCGTAATCTCACTAGCCTTCATAAGCTTTTGTACTCTCTTCTCATGTACACATTCACAGGGAACAGCATATGTATCTCTCCATTCCCAAGCTTCCGTTGGGCTACATACTTCACCGTTTAAGAAGTCTTTCTCTAGTACCATGCTTTCAGGCTTCGTAACCTTGTGCTCTGCATCAACAATCCGCTCTGTATCCTTGTGAACCCGATAAATAATGACGTTTTTATCATCACACTTTGGACAATCAGGCTTTATTTCTTCTGATTCTTCCTGTTTGATTACCTGTGATTGACGTTTGCGGAGGTTTTCCAGCACTTGCTCGATTGTTGTTGCCATTGTCATTTATCCTCCTTTTTGCTATCTTTTGTGATTCCTGAGATTTATTATGTTTATCTATAATGAACCCAACACAATAATTCAATCCGTTTATCCGATCTCGGCTATGTTTAGGTGTATATGTTTCAAAACGTTCAGTAAGGTATAACAATGCTTGCTCCAAGGGCACACCAGCTTCAATAATTTCACATGCTGCTTGATAATCACTTGCAGAGTGATCAAACCCTCTAGCTCGTAATTGAATGAAACGATTAAGCAATTCACTAACTGCTTGTTCAGAAGTATGTAATATTTCTTCAGACGGCACTGGAT
>NZ_JBALMO010000218.1:0-3315 GCF_036963345.1 Bacillus sp. JJ722 | reverse complement strand
GTTGTAGGCACCCCGTTACTTTCTTCTGGCGTCGGCACGTTATTAGCAGTAGTAGCAATATTATTAACATTGTTACCCTTATTACCATTATTGTTTGTGTTCATTTGCTGTTCACTTGCTGTCCATTTGTTGTTCATTTGTTGTTCATTTTGTTGGTACAAATCCCAGTTTTTAATTGTTATAACACTGTATTTTGTACTTGATTTGATGTTCAAAAATTCGTTTTTCTCTAACCACTGTAGCCATCGCCAAAGAGTACTTTCAGAAACATGATCGCTCTTTTTTGCACCTTCGTTATATGATTTAGATAAGGATTCTCGACCAGTGATAAATTGACCTTTTTGAATCTTTACGAGTTGCTTACCAACTAACATTTCATGTTCTTTATGAGAAGCTTCCAGTAGGCAAAGCATCCACAATTTCAATAATCTAGGATCTTGCCAGACTGGGTTGTTCATTATTTTTCTGTGGATGCTTATCCATCCTTGCAAGCTCATTCACCTCTTGAATTAAGGAATATAAATCATCTTTCCAGTTAGCTCCGCTATCTCTTGTTTAAATATATCCGCGTCACTATTGCTATCGCTTAAATGTAGCAACCATATTTTTTCTACCTTAGAAAGATCATTTGCTTTGAAAAATTCTTTTAGGTTTTCAAGGCTAAAGTGCGATCTCATTAAACGCTTCTTCATACTCTTATGAACACGACCATTTATAATGTTTTCGTTCAATATATTCATAGAATAATTACACTCAATCATGATGTGAGTAAGACCTGGAAACTGATATTTGATGTAATAGGTATCAGTAGCAAACAAAAGCTTTTCACCTAGTTGATTCACAAATAAGTAACCAACTGGCTCACTGACGTCATGCTGAACGTCAAATGGTAGCACTGTCCAAGTTCCCAGAGTAAACTGTTGCTTCGCTTTTACTGGCTTAATTCTATGATGTTTAACACCTATAGCTTCAGAAGTTCCCTTACTCATGTAACAGTCAATTCCAGCCTTCAGAACATCCTTGATAGATTTACAATGATCTCCATGCTCATGAGTAATTAAGCAGCCCTTTAACTGCGACATTTTAAACTCTAAACCCTTTTGTATATCCCGATAATTTATTCCACATTCCAACAATAGAGGAGTGCTACCGTCTGTAATGCGGTAGCAATTCCCCTTAGAGCTAGAAGCTAAGGCTGTTACTTCAATCACCATCCTGGACCATCTGTGCCAGTTTTCTGTAACGGTTCTTCTTGCGGCTGATTCATAGGTTGTTCTTTCACTTCTTCGAACTCTACATCAATAATTTCTTTATTAGCATTTTGTTCAAGTTCTTCTGAAAGTTGTGCTTCATCTACCGCATCATCAGCACGATTAAAATGTTGTAAAACAAGACTAGAATCATCACTAGAATTTAAGAATTTCTTACAAGCACGATTGATAACCGTTTTCTTAGCCATTTCTTGCTTAAATTCATCATGAGTAGACCCTTTACGTTCTTCGGTCTGATCTTTTCCCCACATTTGTGACTTCTTCCATGCCTGTCTTATTTCATCCATAGTCATTAACTCTGTATAAGTCCGTTCGTCTTTCAATGTAATAACGCAATATGCACCCATAATTTTTTCTTTATTAATGTTTCCAAACTTTTGTTTATGTTTAAGGTGCTCAATTCTACCGTTCACGATTTCGTAATCTACTTCGTCACCGTCATAGATGACAGAAGCGTCTATGTCCCTTGCGCCAGTTAAGCTTTTAGTAACTGCCATTGTTCCAAAATAGCTACGTTGAAATGTTAATTGATTACCATAAACAATGAAGTATCCTTGTTTCTTAGCCGGATTCAGGCCTTGCACAACCATATCTAGTAGTGAGTTTGCAATTGAATCTTTAGTACAAACATCTAAAGCAGGCTTTTTATTACGATCTACAGTATTTTGGAGCGTTAACCATGCTGATTTCATTGCATTTTCTGGTGAATAATTAGTTGGAAAATGTATCTCACCTTTCTCTTGAAACTCACGAACCTTATGCGCTACAACATCGACAGTATCTTTTTTTACCATTGCTAATTGATTTTGATTACTCATATTAGATAGCCTCCTTCATTTCTTCTGAAAGTGTGTCAACACGTAAATGCTTATCTTTTTCTGATACAACTAGGCTTATAAGCTGTGATTTGGTATCAATTAATTGCGTTACCGACTCGCTGTTATCTACAAAAATCGGTGCAAAGAAACCATAATGCTCTGAAAGTGTATTAATAATGTCTAAACCAACATTTATCTTTGCTGCGTTATTTAGGCCGCTAGAGTAAGGAACGCCATCATATAACGTTTCGCATACTTCAGTAAGACCACCATTGATTTGTGTTTCGAACAGTTTGAAACGTGCATATTTAAAGCGACTATTTATCTTATCTTCCAGAAGACTTACTTTCGTTCTTATAAACTCTTCTGTTAAGTACAATTCATGCTCTAGTTTTTCGTATTCTTCTGCTAGGGATTTCTCTTGTTCCTCAAGTTCACTAATACGTGCTTGCGACTGCTTTACAACAGTAAATAATCCAACTTGACTTTGAAGCTGATTGCGACGAGATTTAAGTTCTGTAATTTCTAACTGCACATCTTGAATAGATTGTTCAGCCATGTTTCTTAGAGAGTTGATTTCCTCATTGATATTTGCTTTTTCTTTTAAATTAGCTACATATTGAGGATTCTCTGTTACATCAATGACAGAATCATTTAATGACATAAGCTTCTCTTGATGTTTTTTAAGTTCATTTTGTCTTTCAGCAATTTGAACATTAATCTTGTTATATTCAACCGTTAAACCTTCATTTTTTTGATGTATATCCTTTTTAGTTTCAGCTTCCCGTTTTCCGGTAGCATCTATTTCTTCTAACCTTTTGCTCTTCTGAAGGTTAAATTGAGCTAAAGCCTTATCTCTAGCAGATAACACTTGTTCTTCAGGAAGAGACTGACCGCAAGTAGGGCACTCACAAGCATCTGTATGGACAAATTCTTGTTCATTAACTTCTTTCCATTCTCCACGCAACCGGACTAATGTATCTTCAATTCGAGCAAGAGAATCATCATTGCTTCGTTTCTGGTTTTTAATGTTCTCTAGTTTTGAATTGTGAATATTGATATTAGATTGCTCTTCTTGAATACGAGCTTGTAGTTGGTACATTTGCTCTTTAGATCCACTCTCATGTTGTTGTTTGATGTTGACTAATTCCATTTCTATTTGCTGAATAGCTTGCTGTTTAGTAGTTATTGCAGAGCCATTGCGAATATTGCTTATTGTTGTTAAT
>NZ_JBALMO010000217.1:0-8226 GCF_036963345.1 Bacillus sp. JJ722 | reverse complement strand
TACTATCATCGGTGGACTTACCCTAGCGCTTATTCCGCTAGTAGGTAACTCATTCCTGTGGGTTGTTGTGGCCTTGAGTGTGGCAAAGGGCACAACTTATATTAATGTTTCTATGGCAGTACAGGTTATGATTCGATTGATGCCAGATAGAGCAGGTTTCATGTCTAGTATATTGAGCCTTGGTAACAATATTACCCAATTAGTGTCTCCTATTATCACTGGTATGTTAGTACAAGCCGCTGGCGTAAATCTAGCACTTGGCTTTAATTATTCTATATATGTCATGGCTGGACTGTGTCTCATAACTGCTATTCTATTTTTAATGTTTGTTAGACCGGATAATATTAAAACGATTTCGTCAAATAGTGTCGCTGTGTAAAAGATATACCTCCTGTGTTTAATTTTCTATTTCCAGACTAAGATTCTTATGTAATTTCATCAGTTGAAGTTGAAAGTTATGTGATATTGGGATGATGGAGTTATAAGTATTATAGAGTCATTTGAAAATAATGGTATAAACAAAATAAGGGAGGAATAAAAATGGTTTTAACTCAAAAGAATCAAGTTACTCAGATTGATGCGGTCGTCATTGGTGCAGGTTTTTCTGGAATGTATATGCTTTATCGCTTACGTGAGGCCGGTTTTTCCGTACGTGTCTACGAGGCAGGCGATAGCGTCGGTGGCGTATGGTATTGGAACCGATATCCAGGAGCTAGATGCGACATGGAGAGCATCTATTATAACTACACTTTCTCGGAAGAGCTACTTCAGGAATGGACATGGTCTTCTCGATACGCTGCACAGCCGGAAATACTAAGTTATCTCAACTATGTGGCAGACAAGTTTGATCTTCGTCAGGATATCCAGTTCAACACACGCGTAGAGGAAGCTCATTACGATGAGAAGAATAATAGGTGGAGAATAGTTACAGACGATGGAAACATTGTGATGGCGAAGTACTTTATTACAGGCGTAGGCAATCTCTCGGTTACCAATATTCCTAACTTTAAAGGCTTAAATAGCTTTAAGGGGGAGAGTTATCACACCGGAAATTGGCCACATGAAAAGGTCGATTTCAAGGGGAAGCGGGTAGGTGTTATTGGGAATGGATCCACTGGCATTCAGGCGATCCCAGTCATTGCTAAAGAAGCAGAGCATCTTTTTACTTTTCAGCGGACCCCACAGTATAGCCAACCAGCAGAAAACCACCCACTTGATCCAGAGTTCATTCGACAAACGAAAGAAAACTATAGAGAGATTGTGCAAGAAATGCGTGAATCCCCATTTGGTGTACCATCGATCAGTCCTACTCGTTCTGCGCTGGAAGTTAAATCGGATGAACGCGAGCAGATTTATAAGGAAATTTGGGAGAGAGGCGGCGCCTTATTTGGTAGTTTTAAAGACCTGGCGATTAACGAAGCAGCTAATGAAACTGTCGCCGAGTTCATTCGATCCAAGATAAGGGAAACTATACATGACCCTGAGGTGGCGGAGAAGCTAATGCCATCGTACTATTACGGAACCAAACGCCCAATAAAGGACACAGATTATTTTGAAACCTTCAATCGTGAAAATGTTACTTTGGTGGATGTGAAAAATGCTCCGATTGTGGAAATCACACCTAAAGGTCTGCGAACTACAGAAGCAGAATACGAATTGGACATCATTGTTTTTGCGACCGGATACGACGCAATGACTGGACCGTTATTGAAGATGGATATCCGTGGGAAAAATGGCTTGTCGCTAAAAGAGAAATGGGCTAATGGGGTAAAAACTTACCTAGGAATCACCAATTCTGGTTTTCCAAACATGTTTATGATTACTGGGCCAGAGAGTCCTTCCGCTCTAAGTAATCTGCCTGTATCAATTGAGCAGCATGTGGAATGGATTGCCGATTGTATTGAGCATCTTCGTAAAAATAATGTAGAGACAATTGAAGCAAAGGTAGAGGCAGAAGAAGCATGGAGTAAACATTGCAGGGAGTTGGCTGACGCCACGCTCTACACTAAGACTGATTCTTGGTATACAGGTGCAAATATTCCAGGTAAGCCACGCGGATTTTTGATTTATCTTGGAGGTGTTGGAGCATATCGTAAGAAGTGCGATGAAGTTGTCGCTAAAGGTTATGAGGGATTTTCTTTAATTTCCTCTACAAACATGGTGCTCTAAAAAAATATCAACCATTTAAAGAATAGGATGTGAGAAACGAACATGAACAAATTAGAGGGAAAAGTAGCGATTATTACAGGAGGGTCAAGTGGTATTGGTAAAGCAACCACAGAACTATTCCTGGCTAATGGGGCTAAAGTTGTTGTTGCTGACATTTCTAACCAAGCAAAATTATATGTGGAAGGGCTTGTAAAAGAAGGTGGAGAGGCAATCTTTGTACAAACAGATGTTTCTAAGGAAACGGATGTTCAAAATGCAGTAAACGAAGCTGTAAATAAATTCGGTAAATTGGATATTATGATTGCAAATGCAGGTATTGGTCACCCAGATACACCAATTAAAGACTATACTTTAAATCAATGGCAACAAATGATAGATATTAACTTAACAGGCGTATTTTTATCTAATAAATATGCGATTACCCAAATGCAAGAGCAAGGTACAGGGGGATCAATTGTCAATATTGCATCTGTCATGGGGCATACTGCCCGTGACGGTCAAGCAAGCTATAATGCAGCTAAAGCTGGTGTAGCTAACTTAACTCGTTCATTAGCTATTTCACACGCTAAAGAAGGTATTCGTATTAATGCTGTAAACCCTGGTTTTATTTACACACCCATTTTAAGCGGTGCTAGCGATGAAAAGTTAGAAAAAGTCGCTTCACTTCATCCAATCGGTCGCCTTGGTCGTGTGGATGAAGTTGCAAATGCTGTTTTATTCCTTTCATGTGATGATGCTTCATTCATCGTAGGAACCAATTTAATGGTTGATGGTGGTTATACAGCTATATAAGCTACTTTAAATGTAGAAGTTGCAACTCTAACATAACGAAATAACCGTTATAAAAAGCATGTTTTGATCTTTTTCAAAACATGCTTTTTTTAATTCTTCTAATCTTGTATTTCGCGGGATTTTTGTTGGGCTAAAACGGGATCATTAACAGCCAATCTTAGGTTGTTTTTTTATTATGCTAAAATTAATCTCTAACATTTAAAACTTTCTATATGTAAATTACGAATATATATAAGAAGTGATGAAAGTGATGTGATAGATTGATTGATTTTGAAAGTAGATGGATACGGAAAGTGCAGCATTCTTCTCATGAGGAAAGTGCGAGTAAGCTAATACAGAGATATTATAAGGAAATCTTTGTTTTCGTGTACAAGCAAATGCTAGAAGAACAGCTGGCGCTTGATTTAACACAAGAAATTTTTATTCGGATGTTGCAATCGATTAATAGTTATGACGTGAAAAAAGCTTCGTTTCGTACATGGATTTATCGAATTGCATCCAACCATTGCACAGATTACTTTCGTTCAAGAACGTATCATGTTGGCCAGCAAACAATGTATGTAGATGAATTAGAAATCGAAGGTGTGGACGATGTAGTGGAGAAGCTGGAAAAGAAAGAAGACTATGAGCATGTAAATCATTTAATATTCCGGTATGAAATAGATGCTCAACAAATCCTCCGTTACAAATTATTCCTAGAGTTGACTTTTCAAGAGATTGCGAAACTACTTAACTTGTCTGAGTCTACGGTGAAAACGAAATATTATTCAGCATTGAAGAAGCTGAAAAAGGAAATGGAGGGGTATGTGAATGGATGAGAAGAAATGGGCAATTCCAATACCGTCAGATAAGGAAATCGATAAGCAAATTACATTAATTATTAAGCAGGGCCTTCCTAAGAAACAAAACTTTTATCAATCACTAATTGAGATGTGGCATCATCTTGGGTGGCGTTATATTGGATTAAATCGATATGAAATTGTATTCTGTGTTCTTTTGATGATGGTTGTTTTTGGCTATGTTCTGTATGTAAAAGAAGATTTCGCTTCGACCTTTTATGGACTTCTTTTTATGATTTCACCGATTTTATTTCTCGGTTTGTCGGCGTTTACCTTTTACGAACGATGTAGCAACAACACGTTCGAATTAGAAATGACAATGAAATATACGGTGTTTCAATTAATGACATTTCGTATGCTGTTCTTTAGTTGTTTAACTATTGTTGTAAATATGTCGCTCATCTTATTACTCTCACTTTCAGTAGAAATAGATGTAATAAGAGCTATTTTACTTTCGTTAACTGGTTTATTTTTGTTCTCTGCGGGACTTCTGTTTGTTTTGCATTCTGGTAGTTTTTTAAAACGGGGCATTGTGTTTGTTGGCCTATGGATTGTAGTGAATGTGCTGTTAATAATGAATGTGGAAAGTCACTATATAAACGTGCTGGAGAGGCTCCCAATCATCGTTTACGCCATTATTGTAATGTGCTGCCTAAGTTTATACGTGCATTCGCTAAAGTATATGTTTTATAGAAGACAGGAGGAGGCGTTGTAATGTTAGTTGTGCAAGATGTTGAAAAGGTATATGGAGATTTTACGGCACTTCGTCATATTGATTTACAGTTTGAGAATGGTATATATGGCT
This sequence comes from Bacillus sp. JJ722, assembly GCF_036963345.1. Taxonomy (NCBI): domain Bacteria; kingdom Bacillati; phylum Bacillota; class Bacilli; order Caryophanales; family Bacillaceae; genus Bacillus; species Bacillus sp. JJ722. Next base: position 3,621 of record NZ_JBALMO010000217.1, on the reverse strand, counting down.
TGCTTGCACCAAATGGAGCGGGGAAAACGACTTTAATCAAAATGCTAGTGACATTAATTCAACCAACGAACGGTAGGATTTTATATAATGGAAAGCCTATTGATTCACTAGGCGAGACGTATCGCGAGCAGATTGGGTATTTACCGCAACAATTCGGCTACTATAAGAATTATACACCGAAACAATATTTAAGTTATTTGGCTGCATTAAAAGGAATGGACAAGCGTATCGTCTTAAGTCGCATTGATGAGGTGCTTGAACTGGTTGCTTTACGTGATGTGAAAAACAAGAAAATGCGTAAGTTTTCAGGAGGGATGATTCAACGTGTTGGCATTGCCCAAGCTTTATTAAATGATCCGAAGATTTTAGTGCTTGATGAACCAACTGCTGGTCTCGACCCGAAAGAGCGTGCTCGATTTCGTCATATGCTGTCAGACCTTGCACGTGACCGTATGATTTTAATATCCACACATATTGTGTCTGATATTGAATCAATCGCAAACAAGATTATTATGATTAAAAACAAAGAAGTATTGTACCAAGATTCAGTAACGAATATTTGCAAAACACTGTCTGGTAAGGTGTTTGAAAGGGTCATGCCTTATGATAAATTTTCCACTTTCCGCAAAAACTTTTTAACATTAGAGGAAAAGCAAGAGCAGGGACAAATGGTCGTCCGCTTTGTCGCAGATGAGGGGTTACATAAAGGGTGGAAGCCTGTCACACCACAACTCGAAGATGTATTTTTAGTAGAGTATGCACATGAAAGTACTAGCGGGTTAGAGATATGAATGTAACATGGTTGGAAATGAAAAAAGCGCTGCTTTCTCCGACAATTCTAATATTATTAGTGATGTTTATTGTTTTTAATATTTATACAGTTGTTAGTGATTCTTATAAGAAGGATGAGTTAAAGGTTGCTAATGATATTGTGAAGCAATATGGAGTAACATTTAATGATGAAATATTAAAGACTATGCAAAAAGATTTAAATGCAGATGTCCAAAAACTTGATGCAAAATATGAAGATGCTGAAACCTTTTTAAAGGAAATGACCTTTGAAAAGCATAATGAGGCTAGTGAAGAGAAGCAAAAAGAAATCGATCGCATTAGCCTTATGCAATCATATATAACGATTGGAGAGGGGCTGGATGAAAGGTATGCTGAGCTTGACATAGAGAAGCTAAAAGAAGCGACCATATCTACATATCAGTTTACAGGAGCTACTGCTGAATACATCGATAAAGAATTTGAAAAACTTAACGATCGTTTCGATCAGATGAAAGAAACAGAAGAATACAAGCAATGGTTTTTCCTAGGCGAATATAAAATGCACAGTGAATTATTCAGAGGTCTGCTTAAAAACATAGCGCTACAAGGTGTTTTGCTGGTTGTGCTACTTTCGGCACTTATCACTAATTACGAGTTTGAACACCGGACTCAACTCGTAACATACGCAACAAAAAGAGGGCGACATTTGATGAGAAATAAATTAGTGGCAAACATGTTATCCACATTTATTGTACTTATTCCTTTATTTGGACTATCATTACTGGCATTTTTCACGGTATATGATTATTCCGGATTGTGGAGAGTCCATATTAGCAGCGGATTAAATTGGGAATATAAATGGCCGTATATCACATGGTGGCCTATAGAGTTATGGCAGTATTTACTTTTAGCCGTTTTCATTTTAGTTGTGACACTTTTGATAGTATCGTTGCTAACCTTTGCAATTGGAACTCTTGTGAAAAATAGTTATTTGACATGGATTATATGTATTTTATTTTTAGCTAGCTTATTTATTGTGCCATCGTTCTTTACAGGATTGCCAATATTACTTCTAGCGATGCACTTTAACATAACACTGCTTTTACTAAATCCTCATATGTATTTTTCAGGTAGGTCAAATTTAACGATGATGGAGCAGCATGAGTTATGGACATTAACAATTTGGATGATCTTCAGTTTGCTATGTAGCTATATGGCATTACGCTATTTTAATAGAAAGGATATTGTCTAACATGCAGCTATTTTGGATGGAAATAAGAAAAATATTTTCGTGGAAAATTGTCCTATTATTGATATTTGTTAACTTGATCTTGTATTTTTTGTTGTTTGAGTTTGACATTAAGCATTTTCCGAATGGGCGACCAGCAAAGGATTTTTTTAAAATCGAGCAGCAAATGATTGTGAAATACGGTGGGAAAATGGATGCGAAGGAGTACAAAGATTTTGTTGCTGACTATGAACTGGAGGTTGAGAAGGCAAATGAATATTTGCAAAATGATTCAGCAGCGGTATCCGCTGGCATAACAAACTATGAAGCTTTTTGCAATATTGACATGGAAGATTCAAAGAAAAGTGAATATCATAATTCCATTATATTCGAACGTGGGGAGGATCTCTTTTGGGAGCTTCAAGCTAGGGAAAACTTAATAGATTATTATGATAACCGAATAATTAGTTTGGAAGCAGAAATAGAAAGAGCAACGGGAATGCAGAAGGAGAGATTACAACAGCTGTTGCATGAGGAAAAGTACGGGGGTTATACAAGTATGGTTGTAGAAAATTTCCAAAGCATTAGCACCAATATTGCGATTATCCTGTTGTTTAGCAATACAATTGCGATTTCACCTATATTCTTGCGCGATCGGGTAACATCCGTCATCTCATTACAATACACATCGAAAAAAGGGCGCGATTTATACCGAATAAAATGGTTAGCGGGGTTTGCGAGTATGGTATTTGTTACAATTGTCTTACTCACTCTTTATTTAGCGCTCTATTCCACAAATGATACCTCTGCATATTTTGACTTACCGCTACATTCTTTTGTAGGGTATGGCTCTTGGTATGACATATCGTTTTTTCAATACATTATTTTATCAGTAATGGCAATCTTTGTGGTGGCTGTGTTAATTGGTATTTTATCAATGGGAATCTCTACGATCGCGAAAAATTATATTGTGCTAATTGGTATCCAAATTGTCGTCATATCAGGTATGATTGCACTTGTCTCAACGTTCATGGTCAATGATATAGTAGCTCTTTGGGATCCAAAATGGCTTATGCCGACAGGTTATATATTGCTCATTATCATAACAGCGATCTTTTCGAGATTTGTATGGAGACGTGAATTACGTAGGGATCTATTATAAGGCATTGCTGTTATAAGTAAGGCTATCTTCGAGGTAGCCTTTTTGTTTTGTAGTTTAAGGGAACGATACCATTATTTAGCGAGAATTAGAAGAAAAAGAAAAACCCATTTTGTTGAATGGGTTTTAAATAACTACTTAACCAAAAGGGGGTGTGGTTTATACATGTTAGTAAGTCCTGTTTATCAAGGACTACGTGAATTATATCACATACTTGGTAGGAATAATCTTTTTTCGAATATAATTTTAAATTTTGTCACTTTTGTAGGTTCTAATCATATTTTTAAAAGTTACAGAAACGTATCTTTAACTTATATGTGCTGCGATGCTGTTAATCTAGATTGATCAATAAATACATAGTGTATTCCTAGCTAATAAACAGTATTAGTAATTAAATGGAATTTAAGATAGAATATCATCATTGAACAATTTAAAGTAGTCCGTTTTAAAAACTGATTTTTAA
>NZ_JBALMO010000216.1:0-2219 GCF_036963345.1 Bacillus sp. JJ722 | reverse complement strand
AAATCCAGGTATATTTATGCTCAAATAACTTCATCATTCCTTCATATTTTATAGAATTACTTACATGATCCGTTCAATGTTAATCTTAGATGCAATAATATTTCATCGCACAGAGTCTTTTTAGTTATTACACTCTATATATTGGAAATACATTTAAATTATACTATAAATTAGTGAAAAATCTTTGTATAAAAACACAAAATAGTGACTAGTATATTTTAGATTTTTCAGAAATATTATATTCCAATCTATGAATTTACTTATTGTTTTTAAATAAAACATACTCTATTTCTTTTATAAGATGAAACCAAAAAACCATTTCAATGTTTTTATGTGTCATTGAAATGGTTTTTGAAATTAATTTCTTTTTATGTTCACTGTTGTAGCACCAGTGCTTTCAACCCCTGTTGCAGAAATGGACTTTACACCATACGTATATGCTTTGTTGGCTTTAGCAGTTTTATCAACAAAAGTAGCTTTACCCTTACTACTGTAGACAACATCAACTATGGATAATGGGTTATTATAATTTGCTTTTTTATTGGCTTCAAAGCGATAAATCACAAACTTTCTTGCATCATTATCCTTGCTATGATCAATCGTTATTTTTACACCATTCTTTTCATTTTTTGCTTCTACTTTCGTAGGTTGTTTAGGTACAACCGGATTATTCCAAGAAGTAGCAGGTGTTAGAGCTTTATAATTATAAAGATTTTTAGTAATATACGTGACATAATTTAACTTATTTTTAGAAACATCACTATACGAAAAATGCATTTGTCCTTGAGTTGATTTTTGATTTCGGTTAGCAACAATTTGACTTGGTAGTTCTAATTGTTTCATCCATGCCCTGTCATCTTTCGTTCCAACTTTATAATCAGCCAATCCTATATATAAATTGACTGGATGCTTGCTAGCATATTTTGAAACTTCTTTATTCCACCAATTCAATAAAACCGAGTAGTTTGCTACTGATAAACTTCTAGACCAATAAAGCTGCGGTGCAATATAATCGATGCTACCATCCTTTATCCATTGTCTAGTATCAGCATATAAATCATCATAATTTTGTACACCCGCTTTTGTATTACTTCCCGTTGGGTCATTTGCTATATTTCTCCAAACGCCAAATGGTGATATACCATACTGAACCCACGGTTTCACACTTTTAATTGCATCATTAATATTTCCTACAAGTTCATTGACATTATTTCTTCGCCAATCATTGATATTAGTATATTTTGAACCATGCTCTAAATACGTTTTTTGATCAGGGAATACTTCATTTTTTATTTTATATGGATAGAAGTAATCATCCATATGAACCGCATCAATATCATAATTAGATACTAATTCTATTATCGTTTGTATTAAATAATCTTGAACCTCAGGAATACCAGGATTTAAATAATACTGTTTTCCATATTTAACAACCCATTCAGGGTTCTTAAGAGCTATGTTGTTTTTATCAAGACTAGAAAGTTTTTCACTCGGCATTGTTACACGATAAGGATTAACCCATGCATGTAGTTCCAACCCTCTGTTATGCGCTTCATCAAGCATTATTTTGAGAGGATCATACCCAGGATTTGTACCTTGTTTCTTTCCTGTAATATATCTAGACCATGGTGCTAATTTTGATGGATATAAAGCGTCTCCTGTTGGCTTAACTTGAAAGATGACGGTATTGAATCCCTTACTTTTTAACGAATCCAATGTTCTTTTTACCCAATTTGTATATGTATTTCTGTTCATTCCTTTTGCCATATCAATATTTTGTACTGTTGCAATCCAAGCTGCCCGCATTTCATGTTTAGGTTGAACAGCAGCTGCATTGACCGTGTTTTTAGCGCTCATGCCAAACGTCATTAAGACAATCATCAATAATAAACTGCATGTAAACAGCCTTCGCTTCTTCATTTCCAATTCCTCGCTTTCTATTAAACTAGTGATTAAAACCTATAAATTCACCAATGAATTCTTATAATGGTATAAACAACCATTAACTATTATAATATAAACTCGACAAAATAGCGGTTTAATCTACAAATATTCTAGAAATAATAAATTTTTAATCTTTATTTTTTGTGTTTATACATCCATCTTCATAACTTTTCCTATTGTATTAATACAAAATTGATAAACAAAGTCCAAGAATTTATTCCTATAATAGATATTTTTTCCTTAATATATTAAAATTAAATAGTAGTATTCATAAA
>NZ_JBALMO010000215.1:5634-21603 GCF_036963345.1 Bacillus sp. JJ722 | reverse complement strand
GTTCGAAAAGTGATTTAAAATCACTTTTCGAACAGCCCCTTTCTAATCGAATCAACAGATTTATTACACTATTCTTCTTTCAAATAAACAATATATCCAAACTTTTTCTTAATAATGTTCCTACCTTTGTCTGCCGTTTCTTTATTGGGAAAAGTACCCGTTACCAGCCGGTATAACTGACCTTCTTGCTTAATATAAACAACGCCGAAGTATTTCTTTAAATTGGCTTGTGCTTTCTCTACTGAAACCTTTGTGTTAAAGGTACCTGTTACTAGTCGATATACCACTTCGGATTCACTCTCATTAAGAAACCAAGATAACGACTTATGACCATTCAATACATTCAAATCTACGTTTCCCTTTATACCCTCAATTTTCCCTTTATCCGTATACTGCCATAAATCACAAGATATGACGGGTTTACGTTTACTGTATCGTGGAATCCATAGAAAATCAGATTTAACTTTATCCATACCATAAGGTTTATAGAAGTGATGGCCAGTATATAATCCAACTTTATATCCTGCTGATTTACAATAATCTATAAATGCTTGCGATGCTTTCTGCAATATAGTTACCGATGGACAAGTTTGCTCCTCTACATCAAGGACTAGAAATTTTACATCCTTAGTAGCTGTTGCTAGAAAATCTTGTGCTTCCTTAATCGCATCAGATACACTCACAAAGCGAGCATAGTGATACAGCCCATAAGGTACTCTATTCGCTTTAGCACCCGCTACATTCGCTCTATAATATCTATCAGTTGTATTACTACCGTATTTAGTTCGAATGATAACTAAATCCAATTCCTTACTGGCTTTTTCCCAATTAATCTCTCCTTGATGATGTGAAATATCTGCGATTTTTTTCATAACTATACTTCCCCTTTAATTCACATGGTCTTCCCATAGCTTGTCTTCTCTACCAGCATATGTTTGTTATTAATCAATGAATGGATTAATAACTAACTTTCTAAGCATATTATAAAGTGAAACTTTAATCAGGTTCTTACTAGCGCTTAATCTCTCACTTAAAATGTCTTCGCTTTAATTTTCGTTTAGAATGTGGATCCATAGCGCCAGCTAGAACGGGATCAACTACGATACTGCAAACAAAAAATATAGTCCCACTCATTAATCTCCTAAAAGACAAAAAAGACAACCAATGATGGCTGTCTTCTCTTCCTATATGACGTCCTGGGAGGGATTCGAACCCCCGACCGACGGCTTAGAAGGCCGTTGCTCTATCCAGCTGAGCTACCAGGACACATGTAAAAACAATTCCCAAAAAAGTATTAACTTATTTTCTTTAGGACATTTATTATTATATTAAGATATGCCCTTAAAGTCAATAGGTTTCAATGTATTTTTACTCTTAATAGTCAACAGGGAGACGTTTCTCCCTGTTATTTATTATACATGAAATTAACTCAATTGATAAGTAGTGGATAAGTTTTTCAATAGGTTATCTTTATGATCATAGAAGTTAACTGTAACTTGCTTTCCTTCAATATCGAGAATAACATATGTTTTCTCAATACGTCCGCGTGGAAGCAAGATACTACCAGGGTTAATGTATAGAACACCATCATCCCCCAACATACTTCCTGCATTATGAGAATGACCAAATAAGACGATATTAGCTTGGACTTCTTCCGCTTTATAAGAAAGATTTTGTAATGTCATTTTAATATTATAAAGATGGCCATGTGTAATAAAAAAACGGAAATCTGCAACATCTTTCACTTGCTCCGTTAGAAAATCCTGTCCATAATCACAATTCCCTTTTACATAAATAAAGTTCATTAATGCTGGATCATCACTGTTTAATTCAGAATCACCACAATGGAACATAGCAACTGTTTCTTGCTCGTATTTTTCTTTTAACCTAATTATATCTTTTGACTGTCCATGGCTATCACTAACAACTAGAATTTTCACAGTATCCACATCCTTTTTAAGAAAATTGATGAAGTTCTGCTTGTAAGTTTTTCAACGCATTTGCACGATGACTAATGGCATTTTTCTCTGACGATTGAAGCTGTGCCATTGTTCGAGTTAGAGAAGGAACATAGAAGATTGGGTCATATCCAAAACCATTCTCTCCCTGTCTATCATGTGTAATGATTCCCTCAACCGTTCCTGCTACAGTGATTGTTTCATTATTTGGAGCAGCAATAGCTAACGCACAGTAAAAGCGTGCTGTTCTTTGCTCTGTGGGCACATCTTGTAATTCTACTAACACTTTATCAATATTTGCTTCATCACTCTTCTCTTCACCCGCATAGCGCGCTGAATAAACGCCTGGTCGCCCATCTAAAACGTCAATAATCAGACCTGAGTCATCAGCTATTACCATCGTATTAAACTGCTTAGAAAGGGCTTCTGCCTTAAGAATAGCATTCTCCTCAAATGTTGTTCCTGTTTCTTCTACTTCAATAGCATCCTCTAAATCAAGCATAGTAAGTACTTCATAACCTAAAGGTGAAAAGAGTGTTACAAACTCTTTTGCTTTACCCTGATTTTTTGTAGCGATAATAAGTTTCTTCACTATTATTTTCCTTCGCTTTCTTCAATTAGATTTGCTACTTCGCCAAGCGCTTCTTTTTGCGCAGCGAATAGTTCATTTACACCTACATTTGCGAGGTCAAGTAGTTCTTGAAGCTGCTTGTAAGTAAAAGTCGACTCTTCACCGGTACCTTGAAGTTCTACAAATTCACCGGCTCCTGTCATGATTACATTCATATCGACTTGTGCACTTGAGTCCTCTATGTAATTTAAGTCTAGTACAGCTCCATGTTCTTCAATTATTCCAACACTCGTTGCAGCTAGATAATCTTTGATTGGAAAGGTTGCTAGCTTCTTATCTTTATACAATTTATCAAATGCGAGTGTCATTGCCACAAACGCACCTGTGATGGAAGCTGTGCGTGTACCTCCATCTGCTTGAATAACATCGCAGTCTACCCACATCGTTCTTTCACCCATTGCCTCAAGGTCTACAACAGCCCGTAACGCTCTACCAATTAATCGTTGGATTTCCATCGTACGTCCTGTAATTTTTCCTTTAGCTGCTTCACGGATGTTTCTTTGTTCCGTTGCACCAGGTAACATGGAATATTCCGCCGTAATCCATCCTTTCCCTTCTCCTCTCATGAAATGAGGAACTCTTTCATCTATCGAAGCAGTACAAATCACCTTTGTATCTCCAACTGTAATTAATACAGACCCAGCAGGATGCTTTAAATAACCTGTTTCTATATGTATTGATCTTAATTCTGTTTTTTGACGGCCATCATGGCGCATATGTATTCCTCCTCATGTTTTAATATTAGAGGCGTGCTCTAATATAATATACAATAAATAAGAGGTGGCTAATCAGCCAACCTCTTTAGCTTCTATTATTTAGTATATCAAAAAAAACTAATTACAAACTACTACTGTTGACTTTTTCAGGACGACTTACTGGTGCTGAAAGGTCTTTACCATCTTCTGTTTTTAATGAAGCCTTACCATTCACTTGCACTTCCACACTTTCAATTCCTGTTTGTTCTGTTAATGACAGTACAAGCGCATCTAACAATCTCTGTGATACCGTTTGTTCTTTAAAGCTTCCATAAATACTTTCATTGAAGTTTAAGATAGCTTTTCCATCCTTAATAGTTGGTTCATTGACTAATTTTAGATCTGCCATAAATTCTGTAACTAGATTAGCAGAAGGATCTTGAGAAAGCTCTTTCACAACTGCTTCAGCAACACTATCTTCTGATGCACTGATCCGTTTCGTTACAGGAACAAAATAATAATTATCTTCTTTTCCTCCTAAGTAGTATACAGTCAATGGCATCGTACTTGTAATATCAGAAACAGCCGATATATCCATATTGATGCCACTCGCTCTAGAAAGCGTTTTGGATATTGGCGTTTTATTAACAGGCATCTCAGTTAACGCATGGCCATTTATTTGTAATTTGATATCTTTAACAACATCAAACTGTGTTAAAGTCCATGTGATTGCATCTAGTATTTTCTTTTCATCTTCTGCTTTATAATCCGCAAACTCAGGTGAGAAATCCACAGTAGCTAAGCCCTTCTTATTAATGTCAACATCCACTTGTGTATCTGCTGGTAGCACAGCTCTGAAACCATCTGGTAATAGATTAGAAACGGGTCCATTGGTCACCAAATGTTGCAAAGCTTGTTTGGCAACCGCCTTAGAGTTCGGTAAAGCAATTGATTGAGGTACGACGTATCCATTCTTATCAATTAAATATAGTTCGGTCATGACAGTTTGATCAAGTCCTGCATCTTGTGTCTTTACCGTTTCTTTATTGCTGTTATTTTCTAAAGAAGCACCGTCATCAACAATTGTTTCTTTTTGTGGCGGATCAAGATCTTTGTTCCCTTCACCAAATAAACCGCAACCCCCAAGTAACACAGACGATGCAAGTAAAGTTGAAACAATTGCCACATTTGTTTTTTTGGACATTTTCTTCCCTCCTGGAATAGTTTGTACTACTATGTATACGAGCTCTCCTGAGTAAATAGACCATTGCCGAAAAATAAAAAAGGCAGTCTTAAAAATGATTTCAAATCACTTTTAAGACTGCCTTTTTCGCTTTCTTGCCCTTCGTTAAAGGTTACATGAAATTTGTTATACTTGCTGAATATGTTGAAAATGCCTACGTTTGGCGCTTTTGGAAAAAGAGAAATTTCATGCATCTCCATATAATAGGACACTCCCTACGGAAGATTAATAGAATAGACATGTTGAAGATCTTGTTGCAACCATGAGGAAGCAATTCGGTGAAACATGTCTTTTGATCCTGTTGTATAAAAATGATGTTCTTGTCTTTCTTTACTATTATTTAACAATCCATGATGTTCTAAAATTACGCTTGCTTCACGAGCAGTTTCATCCCCAGAAGAAATTACCTTTACTCGTTTACCTAGAGTTGATGAAATGATTGGCCCTAGTAAAGGATAATGGGTGCATCCTAATATTAATGTATCAATGCCAGTACCTTTCAAAGGATGCAGTGATTCTGCGACTACTTTCTTCGCAATTGAGCTAGAATACTCACCACTCTCTACAATTGGTACAAACTTCGGACATGCCAAACTTACGACATTTGTATCTTTATTAATTGCTTGTAATGCCTCTTTATATGCATCACTCTTTACGGTACCAATCGTACCAATAACACCTATTTTTAAATTATTCGAATGTTTAATTGCAGCTCTTGCTCCCGGTTGGATAACACCCAAAACCGGTATTTTAAGCGTCTTCTTGATATCATCAAGTGCAGCTGCTGTTGCCGTATTACACGCAATAATTAACATCTTAATATCCTTCTCAAGAAGAAAATTAGTGATTTCCCATGTAAAGGCACGTACTTCTTCTGATGTACGCGGTCCATATGGACATCTTTCGTTATCGCCTAAATAAATTATTTGCTCATTTGGAAGCTGACGCATTACTTCTTTTGCTACTGTTAATCCGCCAACGCCTGAATCTATTATGCCTATTGGTTGTTTCAAAAAAATTCGCCTCAATCTTCCTTCATTTCTTGATGTAATTTTTGCAAACTGTGGTTGAGAGAAGAAATGTCCTCCATACTATGGCTTCCTAATACAGTTTTTAAATACGCTTGTCGCTCAGCAATTACTTCATCAATGATTCGTTTACCTTCTTCAAGAAGATGTATTCTAACGACTCTTCGATCATTCTTACCCTTTACGCGCTGGACTAATTGATTCTTCTCCATTCGGTCGATTAAATCAGTTGTCGTACTACACGCTAAGTACATTTTATTCGAAAGTTCACCAATTGTCATATCTCCATCTTCCATAAGCCACTGTAAGGCTACAAATTGTGGGGGAGTAATTGTATAATTACCAAGTAGTTCTCTCCCTTTCTGTTTCACAATGGATGATATGTACCTTAATTCTTTTTCAATAGAAGCAACCAATTGATTCTGATTCCCTGTTACCATTTCCACATCTCCTGCATCATTTCTTACAAATATTATGTATTATTTTCACTTAATTTGAAAGAAATTTCAAGCTCTGAGTCTTTCATTATTTTCCGAATTAACACCCGTTTACATAAAGTGAAACTTTAATCGGTAGGGATGTTCGTCTATCCCCCCACCGATTATTAGGTGAACCAATCGGGTTCTTACTGGCGCTTAATCTCCCGCTTAAACATCTTAGCTTTTACTTTCATTTTGAAGTGGAAGTCTTAGCACCAGTTAGAACGGGATAAAAAAGAAGCAGAATAACACACCATAGATTATAAAATCTATCCAATGTGTTTTTTCTGCTTCATGTGAAAAAGGTATTTCAAAAAAGAACTTTCCGTGTGCAAACATCCATAAAAAATGTATGCTATAAATGAAGTTCTCCCATACGAAGGAGCTCAACAACCGCTTGTGAGCGACCTTTAACTCCTAGCTTCTGCATAGCATTCGAAATATGATTCCGAACGGTTTTCTCGCTTATAAACAATTCACCAGCAATTTCTTTAGTTGTTTTATCTTGTACTAACAACTCGAATACTTCTTTTTCTCTTTTTGTGAGTAGTGGCTTATGAGTGAATTCATTCTCCTTCAAGTATTGTAACCCTCCTTGCATTGACCAGCTGTAACCTAGGAATGGGTATAGATTTAGTCAAAATATCTTATGTTAAATGGGGGTAGGAAGTGACGAAATTCCGCACTTCATTTTATAATTTATTAATCATTCTTCCTGGCTTCTCAATAGAAAGAATTTCTTATTATGCAAAGATTAATTGTACCCAATAATACAATAAGAATAATGTTAATAAAGTCGATATTGGAATAACAATTATAGAAACATTTAAATAGTCTTTCCATTTCACTTTTATTTGATTTTCCCGCAAAATATACATCCAAATTAAAGAAGCTAACGTTCCTATTGGTAATAATAACGATCCCATATCACTTCCTATAATGTTCGCAAGATAAATCGTCTTTAACGTAATAGGATCTAATCCCATCTCTGTTAAAGTAATAGTACCAATCATCAGTGCAGGATGATTATTAAAGAGGTTGGATAGTACAGAAACTAGTCCTCCCATTATAAAGCTTGCTTGAAACAGTCCCTGATTGACAATTGGCTCGAAAAGACGAACCATTAAATCCGTTAGCCCAGTATTGTGGAGTCCATAAATGATTACATACATCGAGAAAGCGAAGATTAAAATATGCCAAGGTGTTTTCTTTAATATATCAATAGGGTTTGTCCCCAAGTGATACCATCTCCATAACAGTAAAACGAATGAGCCAAGTACAGCTACTAATTCAATAGGAACTGAAATATAAGATGCAACAAACAATAAACACCTAATAACAAAAACAAACAACAAAATTTTCAACATTAATCTTGTACGTTTCCTCTTTGTTTCCACAGTGAGCTTTCCTTTAAGAGGATGAAACTGTTTGGTAAAAAATGTTTCCTCTATATCAAAGGCGCTGTTCGGTAGCCTCTTAGGTAACTTACGCTTCACTACTAAAAACATAAGATAAGACATAAATAATAATCCCAGTGTCGCAGGGACAAACATCATCGCTGTATGCATGTAGAGGGACATATGAACAATCTTCAAAGCGATTAAATTAACAATATTACTTACACCGATTGGAGCACTAGATGCCGTTGCAATTAATGCGCCACTTAAAAGATAGGGAATTTGCTCATGTGGTTTTAAACGAAGATTTCTTAGAAGTAGTATAAGAATTGGAGTAGTTATTAAGATGCTACCATCGTTATTGAATAATAACGTCATAAGAAAGCATAGCAATTGAATATACCAATATAATCGATATCCCGATCCTTTAGCTAATTGCGCTAGACGAGCAGCAGCCCAGTGAAAGAAACCAAAACTCTCCAATATGACGGCCATAACAATCGTCGCCATAATGGTTACTGATGCTCCTCCTATTTTGTTTATTATATCGTAAATATCATCTAGTGATACAATTCCTACTATTAATATAATCACTGCTCCTACAGTGGCTGGAACTGCTTCATTTATCCCTCCTGGTCTCCAAAAAATCACAATCATTGTCATAATAAAAACGAAAATGGCCATTCCTATTTCAAAGCTCATAGTTTTCAACCTACTTTTATTTTTTTCATAAGACAGGCCCCCCTTACTTGTCTTATTCACTATATTTATATTCATCTCTCTTAAAAGTGACAGGATATCCCCCCTCTTTTCACTAAATATACGATTATCATTTTAATGAAAATCTCTATTCATGACGAAAAGATAGCGAATAAAAAAGCTTATAGCTTGCTCAATCGAGCTTCAACTATAAGCTTTAAAACATATCATTCTCTTTCTATAAATTGTGTGTAACGATCCTGTCAAATCTATCTTTCGCAAAAACAAAGTTACTTCTCAACGCAAACTTGCGATTGATAAATTGCCTTTATCTCCTCTGTCCAAGCTATAGATTTACCAGTCGTTCTCGAAATCTGAACGACTGTACCTCGACCAGTGAACACAATTTCTCCATCGCCTCTTCTTCCCATATAGTGAAGATCTACCGATGAACTACCAATTCTATCAGCTTTTACATATAGTAAAATTTTTTCATCATAGAATACTTGTTTCAAATAATCACATTGAACATCCGCAACGACAATCATTGCTTCATTATTAGATTCCATCCACTTCTTCATTAATCCTAAATGCTTAAAATACTCAATTCTTGCTAGCTCAAAATATGCAATCGGAACTGTATTATTTAAATGTCCGAACATATCAGTTTCTGAAAAACGCACCTTAACAGTATGAGAGAACTGAAAAGTTTGTTGCCATAATTCCATGTCGTCAATATAAGAAATTCTAGTCATGTCAAATCCTCCAATTTATATAAATAATCATATTATAAGATTTAAATAGTTTGTTTCTGGAGTCTCTACTTATATGTCTTTATACTGAAACAACGGGGTTAACGAAAGATTGCAGTTCTATAGATGCGGTTTAGATTATGAGTGGCACAATACGAATGCTGATAACTTTTCTTTTTTTAAAAGCCCCCAGCGGTGCTGAGGGCTTTTAATATTAATAGTTATTGTCACTACCAAAAAAGTTTTTAAACGATTGAATAGTAGTTTCACGATTTAGTGAAGCGATAGAAGTTGTTAAAGGAATACCTTTTGGACAAGCTTGTACACAGTTTTGTGAATTACCGCAGTTAGCTAATCCTCCATCTCCCATAATAGCTTCTAAACGATCTGCTTTATGCATTTCTCCAGTTGGATGTGCATTGAATAAACGTACTTGTGAAAGTGGAGCAGGTCCCATGAAATTAGATTTACTATTTACATTTGGACAAGCCTCTAAGCATACACCACAAGTCATACATTTTGATAATTCATAAGCCCATTGACGCTTCTTCTCTGGCATACGAGGTCCAGGACCTAAATCGTAAGTACCATCGATTGGAATCCATGCTTTTACTTTTTTCAGAGAGTTAAACATACGAGTACGATCAATTTGTAAATCACGTACAATTGGGAATGTACTCATTGGCGCTAGTTGAATTGGTTGTTCCAACTGATCAACTAGTGCTGTACATGATTGTCTTGGTTTACCATTAATAACCATAGAACATGCACCACAAACTTCTTCTAGACAGTTCATATCCCAGATAATCGGTGTTGTTTTTTCTCCCTTTACATTGACAGGATTACGTCTAATTTCCATTAAAGCAGAAATTACATTCATATTAGGACGATAAGGAACTTCAAATTCCTCTGTATAAGGGGAACTCTCCGCATTATCTTGACGAGTAATAATAAAGCGAACTGTTTTTTGGTCAGCCATAATCTAGTTTCCCCCTTTTAATGAGATTTTGTATAATCGCGTTTACGTGGTTTAATTAACGAAACATCTATATCTTCATAGCTAATTTCAGGTTTTGCATTATGCCCTGTAAACTTAGCCATAGTTGTTTTTAAGAATTCCTCATCATTACGATCTGGGAAGTCTGGTTTATAATGTGCACCACGGCTTTCGTTACGTCCATAAGCACCTAAAGTGATTACACGTGCAAGTTGTAACATATTATCTAACTGACGAGTAAATGCCGCACCTTGATTACTCCATTTAGATGTATCATTAATGTTAATTTTCTTATAACGCTCCATTAACTCTTGAATTTTCTCATCAGTTTGTAGAAGTTTATCGTTATAACGAACAACTGTAACATTATCTGTCATCCACTCACCTAGTTCTTTGTGTAGAACATAAGCATTTTCATTACCATCTAATTTCATGATGCTATCCCATTTTGCTTCTTGCTCTTTAACATGACGATCAAATACAGAAGAAGATACTGCATCACAGCTTTTCTCTAATCCGTTAATGTATTTGGCAGCATTTGGGCCAGCAACCATACCACCATAAATAGCTGATAGTAATGAGTTTGCTCCTAAACGGTTCGCTCCATGTTGAGAATAATCACATTCTCCAGCAGCAAATAGTCCAGGAATATTTGTCATTTGATTATAATCAACCCATAGTCCACCCATTGAATAG
Source organism: Bacillus sp. JJ722 (assembly GCF_036963345.1). Taxonomy (NCBI): domain Bacteria; kingdom Bacillati; phylum Bacillota; class Bacilli; order Caryophanales; family Bacillaceae; genus Bacillus; species Bacillus sp. JJ722. The sequence goes on along the minus strand of NZ_JBALMO010000215.1, from coordinate 11,028 downwards.
TGAACAGCAGGGAAAATTTTCATTGGTAGTTTACGAGGATCATCACCAGTGAACTTTTCGTAAATTTCAATAATTCCACCTAATTTAACATCTAGTTCATGTGGATCTTTATGAGAAAGATCTAAATAAACCATGTTTTCTCCATTAATACCTAGTTTTCCATTTACGCACACATCAAAAATTTCACGTGTTGCAATATCACGAGGTACTAAGTTACCATACGCAGGATATTTCTCTTCCAAGAAATACCATGGCTTTCCATCTTTATAAGTCCAAATACGTCCACCTTCACCACGAGCAGATTCACTCATTAAACGAAGTTTATCGTCTCCAGGAATAGCTGTTGGGTGAATTTGAATCATTTCTCCATTTGCATAAGAAACGCCTTGTTGGTAAACAATCGAAGCCGCTGAACCAGTATTAATTACAGAGTTTGTAGATTTACCAAAGATAATTCCAGGACCACCAGTTGCCAAAATCACCGCATCACTTGAGAATGATTGAACTTCCATTGTTGTTAGGTTTTGCCCAGTTATTCCTCGACATATACCTTCATCATCAACAATTACACCTAAGAACTCCCAGCCTTCGTATTTCGTTACTAGACCAAGAGATTCGTATCTACGAACTTGCTCATCTAAAGCGTATAATAATTGCTGACCAGTTGTTGCACCAGCAAATGCTGTTCTGTGATGTTGAGTACCGCCAAAACGTCGGAAATCTAATAATCCTTCTTCTGTACGGTTGAACATAACACCCATACGATCCATCATATGTATAATCGATGGAGCAGCTTCACACATTGCCTTTACAGGCGGTTGGTTCGCTAAAAAGTCTCCCCCATAAACTGTATCATCAAAGTGAATCATAGGTGAGTCCCCTTCACCTTTTGTATTCACGGCACCATTAATTCCGCCCTGAGCACAAACTGAGTGAGATCTTTTAACAGGAACTAATGAAAATAGTTCAACTTGTTTGCCTTCTTCCGCAGCCTTAATGGTTGACATTAATCCCGCTAGTCCACCACCGACTACGATAATTTTACCTTTACTCAATCTTACTCACTCCCTTTAAGTTGCGATCTGTTTACTACTTCAAATGTTGCTAAACTTCTAGTAAATTTACATATAGTCAATCTACTAGTTTATACAAACGCAAGTAGAGCTCTTACGCCAACAATTGATAATAGAACAAAAATAATCATTGTAACATATGTTGAAATTTTTTGAGAACGTGGAGATACTGTAATTCCCCATGTAATAAAGAATGTCCAAAGACCGTTAGCAAAGTGGAAAATTGCTGAAATAACACCAACAAAATAAAATGCTAAGATACCTGGATTTGAAAGGATTTCCGCCATTCTGTCATAATCTAATTCTGTACCTAATGCCTTTTGAATTCTTGTCTCCCATACATGCCAAATAAGGAAAATGAATGTAAGTATTCCAGTTACACGTTGTAATAGGAACATCCAGTTACGGAAGAAACCATATCTTCCTACATTCGGCTTTGCTGTAAATGCAATATATACCCCATAAATTGCATGATACAAAAGTGGTAAGAAAATAACAAAAACTTCTAAAACGATTAGAAACGGTAAACTCTCCATAAAATGAACCGCTTTATTAAACGCTTCAGAACCTCTTGTCGCCATGTAGTTTACGGTTAAATGTACCACTAAAAATAAACCTACTGGAATTACTCCCAATAAAGAGTGCAGTTTGCGTTTTGCAAACTCATTATTCCCCGCCATCATGTACCCCCCTTAAAGTATAAGTCTTTTGTTACTAACGATACGCAAACTAAAACGATTGTACCGCTAGTTCAATACAATTGCTAAAACCAATCTATTTAAAAAAGTTATAGCCATACGGAATACTCTTGTCAGAAAATTAGACAAAAAAATCAGATAATCGCATATTTCGTGATATTCTAACAATTGTATGACAAGTTCATTTTACCCCCTTCCAGTACCTCCGTCAAGAAAACGGATACACTAAAAGTTATTGAAAACAAGAAAAACTTCTATCCACTAAAGAGTTAAATAAAACTTGCAACAATTGAATAAAGACATACTTTATAGGCCTATCTCCTATAAATATGACACAAAATTCGGATTATTCAACTATAATACTCATCACACTTACACGATTTTACAAATTTTTTATTCTATAACCATTCCCCATATTATAACAATATTATTATTTTTGCCACTTTTATAACTTGATAGTTATATAAAAATAGAAATCATTCTCTATTAAATATTGCAAAGAAACAGTTCTAGATAATGATAAAATTGTATATAATGAAATTTAGAGAAAGAGGGGTACTACATGTCAAAAGATCAAACGATGGAAACAGAGCAACCTAAAGAGTCAGAAATTGAAAATGTTTCTATTTTCAGTAAGGAAATATTAAGAGATATTGTACTTCCAGATCTACTAGGGAAAGATCATTCTCAGATTCTATATTGGGCTGGTAAACAATTAGCAAGAAAGTTTCCATTAAGCAATATGGAAGAAACAATAGAATTCTTCACAAATGCTGGTTGGGGCACTCTTGAGGAATTAAAAAGTTCCAAACATGAAGCTGAATATATACTGCACGGCAATTTAGTTACAAGAAGATTTGCGTTAAACGAAGATTGCGAATTTCAATTAGAAGCTGGGTTTTTAGCTCAACAAGTTGCGTTGCAGAAGAAACGCGTTACGGAAGCTGCAACTGAACATAAAAGAAAAGCTAATAAAGTAAAGTTTCTAGTAAGATGGGATACTAAAGATTCTATTGAATAATAGAAACCACCAAAAGAAAAACAGCCTTCATTCAATAGGCTGTTTTTCTTTATAGCAATTTATTCTTGTAACTTCTTTATTAGCTCAGTTGCAATATTTTGTGGTATTCCAATTGATATAAAATCTTCAAAAGTTGCCTCTTTCATTGCTTTCAAAGAACCGAAATGCTTTAGCAAAGTTGTTTTACGTTTTGCTCCAATACCAGATATTTCATCTAATTTTGATTGAAACGTATTCTTTCCTCGTACTTGGCGGTGGAAAGTAATCGCAAACCGATGCACTTCGTCTTGGATTCGTTGTAGCAGATAAAACTCTTGGCTCTGTTGATCCAGCGGTACAATTTCTAATGGATTTCCCATAAGTAGATTAGATGTACGATGCTTCTCATCCTTCACTAACCCAGCGATAGGTATATTAAGTCCCAGCTCATTTTCTAGGACATCGCGTACTGATTCAATATGACCTTTACCTCCATCAATGATGATTAAATCTGGTAGAGCTAACCCTTCCTTTAAAGCGCGCGTATAACGACGTCGCACCACTTCTCTCATAGACTCATAATCATCTGGCCCTTCTACAGTCTTAATCTTATATTTACGATATTGTTTCTTATCTGGCTTACCATCGATAAAAACAACCATTGCTGAAACAGGGTTCGTTCCTTGAATATTTGAATTATCAAATGCTTCAATTCGATGTGGTGTATATATACCTAGTAGCTTACCAATATTTTCAACAGCTTTAATGGTACGTTCTTCATCCCTCTCGATTAAGAAGAATTTCTCTTTAAGAGCATTTTTTGCATTTTTATTTGCTAGCTTTAATAAGTCTTTCTTTTGTCCACGTTGAGGTTGTAATGTTTTAATTTGCAACAATTCTTGAGTTAGATCAGCATCAACGGAATATGGAAGTAATACTTCCTTTGGTTTAATATGATTGTCTTTATCATAGAATTGTCCCAAGAAGGTAAGAAATTCTTCTTCGGGTTCATCATATACAGGAAAAAGTGATACATCTCTTTCAATTAACTTCCCTTGTCGAATAAAGAAGACCTGTACGCACATCCACCCTTTGTCAAATGCGAATCCGAATACATCACGATCTGTGAGGTCTGAACTTATCATTTTTTGCTTTTCCATTATGGTCTCTATATAGGCAATTTGATCACGATATTCCTTAGCTCTTTCAAAGTCCAATTCCTCAGCTGCGGCCGTCATTTTCTCAGCAAGGTCATTCTTTATCTCTTCATAACCACCATTTAGAAATTTAGTTATTTGAGTCTTTATTTCTTTATACTGACTTTCCTCTATATTGTATATACAAGGTGCTAGACATTGACCGATATGATAATATAAACAGACTTTATCTGGGAGATTCGTACACTTTCTAAGAGGATAAATCCGATCCAGTAGCTTCTTTGTTTCATTAGCGGCACTTGCATTCGGGTATGGTCCAAAATATTTCCCTTTCCCCTTCTTCACTTTACGCGTAATGATTAGACGTGGATGTTTTTCATTCGTAAGGAGGATAAAAGGATAGCTTTTATCATCCTTCAACATTACATTAAATTTCGGATCGTATTTCTTAATTAAATTCAATTCTAATAATAGAGCTTCTATATTGGAAGAAGTAATAATATATTCAAAGTCTTCAATTTCATTAACAAGACGTAGCGTTTTTCCATCGTGTGATCCCGTAAAATAGGAACGAACTCGGTTTTTTAACACTTTCGCTTTACCAACATATATAACCGTTCCTTGTCGATCTTTCATGAGATAACAGCCTGGTTGATCTGGTAATAACTCAAGCTTAGCCTTTATCATTTCATTCACCCGTTTCGCCCCCTTCTTTATGCCGGAACTTTTGTTCTCTTTTTATTATACAATAGAAAAACCATTACAGTCTTTTTTAATTGATGCATTTACTACTTGTTTTATTACCAATTAAAAAAGGAGTCATGCGGCAGGCATAAGATTAGACCCCTCTCAAAATATTTTACTTTCCTAATCTGTAAAAAAAGGTCATCCATTATAGGATGACCTTTTCATTGCTTATATATTAAGCGTGTTTTTTTACTAATTCAGCAAGAGCTTCTTTAGGTTGAAAACCAACTACTTTATCAACGATTTCTCCGTCTTTAAGAAGGATTAATGTTGGGATGCTCATTACGCCAAATTTACCAGCTGTTTCTTGGTTTTCATCTACATCCACTTTAACGATTTTAACTGCATCGCTTAATTCACCATCTAACTCCTCTAATACTGGAGCAATCATTTTACAAGGTCCACACCATGGAGCCCAAAAATCAGCAAGTACTAAACCTTGAGAAGTTTCATTTGTAAAAGTTTGATCCGTAGCATTAACGATTGCCATACGAACGACCTCCTAAATAATTCTAAAATCCTACTGATAGTATAACACTGTTACAATCAAAGTTACTAATGATTTGTTCAATAGAACCTTATTGTATCATACCCGTTATTACAAATCATAATCAAAAAAAACAAAAGCGAAAGTCGCACCCGTTCAGCGCCGTATGAGACTTACGCACTTCGCACGAGATAAAGGAAACACGAAGAGCGGAGCGATTCGATTGTCTAGC